>JAHEGF010000267.1 GCA_024645155.1 Phyllobacteriaceae bacterium
GGTCGACCAGCTTGACTTCAAGCCCGCCTTCCTTGACGCTCGTTACCTCGCAGGTGACTACCGAACCCTTGCGCAGGCCGCCAGAAGTCGCTGCCTCGCCAACCGCGTCGGTGGTGAGTTGCTTGACGCCGAGCGAGATCCGTTCCTTTTCGACATCGATGTCGAGCACCTTGGCCTTGACCATGTCGCCCTTTTCGAACTCTTCGATGACTTCCTCGCCAGGACGGTTCCAGTCGAGATCGGACAGGTGAACCATGCCATCGACATCGCCCTCCAGACCGATGAACAGACCGAACTCGGTCTTGTTCTTGACTTCACCTTCGACAACGGTACCGACCGGGTAGGTTTCGGCAAAGGAGTTCCACGGGTTGTCCAGCGTCTGTTTGAGGCCGAGCGAAATGCGCCGTTTGGCGGGATCGACCTCAAGCACGACAATCTCGACTTCCTGCGTCGTCGACAGGATCTTGCCGGGATGGACGTTTTTCTTGGTCCAGCTCATTTCAGAGACATGGATAAGACCTTCGATCCCCGGCTCAAGTTCGACAAATGCGCCGTAGTCGGTGATGTTGGTCACGGTTCCGGTAATCTTCTTGCCGATCGGGAACTTGGTACCGATACCATCCCACGGATCGCTCTCGAGCTGTTTCATGCCAAGCGAGATGCGGTGCGTATCCTGGTTGATGCGGATGATCTGGACCTTGACCGTCTGGCCGATGTTGAGAATCTCTGTCGGGTGGTTGACCCGGCGCCAAGCCATGTCGGTGACGTGCAGCAGACCATCGATACCGCCGAGGTCAACGAATGCACCGTAATCGGTGATGTTCTTGACCACGCCTTCGACGACCTGGCCTTCCTCGAGGTTCTGGACAATCTCGGAACGCTGTTCGGCACGGCTCTCTTCGAGAACGGAACGGCGGGAAACAACAATGTTGCCGCGGCGCTTGTCCATTTTCAGGATTTCGAAAGGTTGCGGATTGTGCATCAGCGGTGACACGTCGCGGATCGGACGGATGTCTACCTGGCTGCGCGGCAGGAAGGCAACGGCGCCATCAAGATCGACGGTAAAGCCGCCCTTGACCTGGTTGAAGATGACACCCTCAACGCGCTCGCCTTTTTCGAATTTCTCTTCGAGCTGCACCCAGCTCTCCTCGCGACGGGCTTTTTCGCGGCTCAGAACCGCTTCGCCCAGCGCATTTTCAATGCGCTCGACCATGACTTCAACGGTGTCACCGGGTTTCAGCGAGCCATCCTTGGCCTTTGCGCCAAATTCCTTGAGCGGGACGCGGCCTTCGACTTTCAGGCCGACATCTATGATGGCCATGTCTTTTTCGATGGCCGTGATGGTTCCCTTGACGACCGAGCCTTCCATCGGATTGGCATCGGAAAAACTTTCGTCAAGCAGCGCGGCGAAATCGTCGCGCGACGGGTTGGATTGTGACATTTGTACTCCTGGAGCGTCCGAAATAGCGGACAAGCGCCGTGGGTTGGCTGTTGCATCTGGCGCTCACACACCCGCTGCGATTTTGGTGAAACCGCATTGATCCCGTATCCGGGGTCGGCGCATTGGCAGGAGTGCTGGCCGGTTCAGTCCTGCTTGCAGTCGTGGATCGCGATGTCAATGACGGCGCGTGCCGCTGCAAACGCCGCTTCTATAGTCATTTCGCTCGTATCTAGCAAGTAGGCGTCTTGTGCGGGCTTGAGCGGTGAATCGGAACGGGCCATGTCGCGGGCATCGCGCGTCCTGATATCGGCGAGAATATCGTCGTAGACCACAGCTCCTCCGCGCGCGAGAATCTCGTCGAACCGGCGTTGCGCACGGACCTGCGGAGTGGCCGTGACATAGAGCTTGACGGGTGCATCCGGCAAGACAACGGTGCCAATGTCGCGGCCATCGAGAATGGCGCCCTGGGGTTGCCGGGCAAAATCACGCTGCTTTTCGACAAGCGCAAGGCGCACGGCCGGGAGAACGGCAACCCTGGAGGCGGCCTCGCCGATTTCATGGGTGGCAAGTGCAGCCCTGTCGAGGGTTTCGAGCCTGATACCCTTGGCTGCGGAGACTGCAAGGTCCTCATCGTCCAATGGCTGGCTTGCGTCCAGCAGCGCCTTGGCAACCGCGCGATAGGTCAGACCGGTATCGAGGTGGGCAAGATGGTAATGGGCCGCAAGCTTGCGCGCGAGCGTTCCCTTGCCTGATGCTGCAGGACCATCAATTGCGATTGTCAGCGTCATTTATCGAAATCTCCGCCCCAATCCCGGTCATCAGATCCATGAACTCGGGAAAGGATGTCGCAATCATGGCGGCATCGTCAATGGTAACCGGCTTTTCGGCGGCGAATCCCATTACCAGAAAGCTCATGGCAATGCGGTGATCGAGATGGGTAGCGACGGTCGCGCCGCCCAATCCCTTGCCGTCCGGCTTGCCGTGGACGCGCAGATATGCCTCACCTTCCGAACAGTCGACGCCGTTCGACGCCAGACCCCGGGCGACAGCTGAAAGCCGGTCACTTTCCTTGACGCGCAGTTCCTCAAGCCCGGTCATCAGCGTTTCGCCCTCGGCAAAGGATGCGGCAACAGCGAGTACCGGATATTCGTCAATCATCGACGGCGCACGATCGGCGGGAACCGTGACGCCCTTCAATGTACTGGCACGGACATGGAGATCGGCAACATCCTCACCGCCGGCATCGCGCCAGTTCAGTATTTCGATATCGCCTCCCATCTCCTGCAAAGTAAGAATGACGCCTGTTCGGGCCGGATTCATCAACACATTTTCTATCGTGATATCGGAGCCCGGTACGATCAGGGCCGCAACCAGCGGGAAGGCAGCAGACGACGGATCTCCGGGAACGGAAATGTCACGGCCATGCAAATTGCCCTGGCCCTGCAGCCGGATCACACGGGCGCCATCCTCATCCAGCTCAATATCAAGTTCGGCGCCAAATCCGGTCAGCATCTTTTCGGTATGGTCACGGGTCATGACCGGTTCGATCACCGTGGTGATGCCCGGTGTATTCAAACCGGCAAGCAGGA
Organism: Phyllobacteriaceae bacterium; assembly: GCA_024645155.1. Lineage (GTDB taxonomy): Bacteria > Pseudomonadota > Alphaproteobacteria > Rhizobiales > Rhizobiaceae > JAHEGF01. The sequence continues at coordinate 3,031 of JAHEGF010000267.1, forward strand.
TCGCCGATTTTACCTGCGCCGACGGCACCGGCACCCGGTAGGTCACGGGGTTGGCGGTGCGCGGACCATGCAGCTTTACCGGCAGGCGATCGCCTTCGGCACTTGTTACCTGCACACCCATCCGGCGCAGCGGATCAAGCACCCGCCCCATGGGGCGGCGCGACAGAGATGTGTCACCGGTAAATGCTGTTTCCATGTCATAGGTTCCGGCAAGACCCATCATCAGCCTGCAACCGGTGCCGGCATTACCGAAATCGAGCGGACTTGAGGCTTCAAGCAGACAGCCGTTGCCAGTGCCCTCGACAATCCACGTGTCCGCATCCTTGCGCACGAGTGCGCCGAGCGCCTGCATGGCGCGGCCCGTCGCCAAAACATCATCGCCCTCCAGCAGACCGGTCACCCTGGTGGTTCCAGCAGCCAGCCCGCCCAGCATCAAACTGCGATGCGAGATCGATTTGTCGCCTGGAACACGTATGGTTCCCGTCAATGCGGACGATGATTGCCCCGTAGCCGGATTGGCATGATTGGTGATGTCGACCATGATTTGTCCACGCTTGCGGCGCCGGGCATATTGTGTGTGCCGGACCGTTTCTTTCCGGCGCCGTCCTATCATGAGTCCGGCGGGTGGTCATCCCTTAAGCGGCCCGGAAACAGAATGCGATTTTTATGGTTGAAAAATAGCCGCCGATAGGCTTTGACATGTCCGGTTTCTGTTTGTAAGTGGACCGCACTTTTCCGGTTGCAGAACAGGAATCCGGTCGGGCCGCCGTCGGTGAGACTTGAATACGGCGCATTAAATAAAGAGGCACTGCTGTGGCGAAACCCCAACTTGGCACCAAACGCGTCTGCCCCGAGACGGGCCGCAAGTTCTATGATCTGAACAAGGATCCGATTGTCTCTCCCTATACGGGACGGACCTATCCGGTCAGCTATTTTGATTCGGATCTGCCCGCGGAGGACGAAGAGGAAGAAGTCGAAACCAAGGAACTGACCGGTGACGCGGAAGACGCCCCGATCATTGCCAATACCGATGATGACGATGATGATGATGACGGCGCTTCGGAAACAGCTGATGATGTGCCCGACATTCCCGATACAGATGATATCGTCCTGGAAGATGACGATGATGACGATGACACATTTCTTGCAACCGACGATGATGATGACGACGATGACGATGTTTCGGACATCATTCCGGTGAAGGGCGATGACGACAGCGAAATCTGATTGACAGCGGTGCGCGAGCGGCTGCCCGTTTGCCGCGGTACTTGAAATTGGATGGCAGTGGGTCTAAAGCCGCATTTTGGCAACGGCCGTAACGGCCGTAGAAATTCTGGCCGGTCCGCCGGTCTGTGTGGGGCCATAGCTCAGTTGGGAGAGCGCTTGCATGGCATGCAAGAGGTCAGGGGTTCGACTCCCCTTGGCTCCACCATTACGAATTGCTAAGTTACTGTAATTATGATGTAATTTCATGATCAGCAACCGAAGTTCTTATTTTGGTTCTTACTTCATGTCGCTCGGGGACTACGTTCAATCTATCTCGGATCCCATCTGCAA
>JAHEGF010000268.1 GCA_024645155.1 Phyllobacteriaceae bacterium
GCGCCAGTCCCGGCCCCCGCCTCCAGCCGTGGCGAAGGCGGCATCGACCGCACCGTCAAGCTCTATATCGGTGGCAGACAGGTGCGCCCGGATTCCGGGTACAGTTATCCGGTTGCCGGCAAGGGCGGCTTCCGTATCGCCGAGGCCGGCCTCGGTAACCGCAAGGATATCCGCAACGCGGTCGAAGCCGCACACAAGGCTTCGGGTTGGGCTGGCATGACCGGCCACGGACGTGCACAGGTGCTGTATTTCCTTGCGGAGAACCTTGAATTGCGCTCTGCCGAGATGGCAGTTCGCCTGGTTGAAGCCGGATACACACCGGCCGCAGCGATGGACGAGGTTGTCACGTCGATCAATCGCATCATGTATTACGCCGCATGGGCTGACAAATACGACGGTGCCGTGCGTGCGCCGGCCACGCGCATGCTGTCGCTGGCGCTTAATGAACCTTACGAGGTACTGGCGATCAGTTGCCCGGACGAAGCACCGCTTCTGGGGTTTGTTTCCCTCGTCATGCCGGCGATTGCGATGGGCAACCGCGTCGTCGTAACGCCGTCACCGCTGAAGCCACTCGCAGCCTGCGATTTCTATCAGGTGCTCGAAACTTCCGACGTTCCCGGCGGTGTGGTGAATGTTGTCACGGGCGACCGCAACGGCCTGGCTGACACCATGGCCAAGCACGACGACATCGCCGCAATGTGGTATTTCGGCGATGCTGCTGGGTCCGCTCTTGTCGAACGCGAGTCTGCCGGCAACCTCAAGGCCGTCTGGGCCAACAACGGCAAGGCCCGCGACTGGCATTACAGTACACAGGGCGAAGGCGAAGAGTTCCTGCGTCATGCCACACGCATCAAGACAATCTGGACACCATTCGGGGTATAGGACCGGTCATGCTGCCCCAGGAGATCATACGCACCAAACGCGATGGTGGCACATTATCTGCCAAGGAGATTTGCGCGTTTGTTGAAGGGCTGACATCGGGCGCTGTTACCGAAGGCCAGGTCGCTGCCTTTGCTATGGCCGTGTTCTTCAAAGGCATGACCGGCGACGAAGCCGTTGCGCTGACGTTGGCAATGCGCGATTCCGGTGACGTGCTGGACTGGTCGGATTTACATGGTCCGGTTGCCGACAAGCATTCTACCGGTGGCGTCGGTGACAATGTCTCGCTGATGCTGGCGCCGATTGTTGCAGCCTGCGGCATCTATGTCCCGATGATCTCCGGCCGCGGGCTGGGCCATACCGGCGGAACGCTCGACAAGATGGAGTCAATTCCAGGCTACACCGTTGCCCCCGGCAATGAACTGTTTCGCAAGACCGTACGCGAAACCGGGTGTGCGATCATCGGCCAGACTGCCAACCTGGCACCGGCCGACAAGCGCTTCTACGCCATCCGCGATGTCACTGCGACAGTCGAATCGGTGCCACTGATCACAGCCTCGATCCTGTCGAAAAAACTGTCGGCAGGCCTTGACGCCCTGGTGCTCGATGTCAAGTCAGGCAATGGAGCATTTATGGCAAAACCGCGCGATGCCGCCGCCCAGGCAAAAAGTCTGGTCGAAGTTGCAAATGGCGCAGGAATGAAAACAAGTGCGCTGATCACCGGGATGAACGAACCGCTGGCCGACGCCGCCGGCAATGCCGTTGAAGTTGACGTTGCGGTGGAATTTCTGACCGGTGTGCGCCGCGAGCGCCGGTTGCAGGCGGTGACTGTAGCCCTTGCCGCCGAAATGCTGATGCAAGCCGGGACAGTGGGCACTCACCAGGAGGCAACGATGCGCGCGGTCGAGGCGTTGGAATCAGGTGCCGCCGCCGAACGCTTCGCGCGCATGGTGTCGGCACTGGGAGGTCCGTCCGATTTCTTGGAGCATCATGAACGCTACCTTGAACGGGCGCCCGTCGCCAAATCAGCGGCTGCGCAAAGGGATGGTTACGTCGGCGCAATCGATACCCGTGCAATCGGGCTTGCGGTAATTGCCTTGGGCGGTGGACGCACCCGGCCCGATCAGAAGATCGACCACCGTGTCGGCATCACCGGGCTATTGCCGGTGGGATCGGCAGTCGGCCGTGGTGACGTGTTGGCGCATGTGCATTCCAGGGATGATGATGCTGCAAAGGAAGCGGCCCGGCAGATTGTGAATGCCTATCGAATAGTCGAAAACAAGCCCAAGCGCGTGCGCCCAGTAATTCGCCGGGTCGCCCTTTAGCCGGTCACTGCTCGAGGATCAGCGTGCGGTTCTCGACCTCAAAGCGACCAAGACGCTTCAGGAAACTCATCCCCAGCAGCGTATTGCCAAGTGCCTTGTCGGGAAGAATGGCGGTCTGCACCCGCGAGACATTGATTCGGCCGATTTGGATTTCATCGATATATGCGGCAGCCGCCAGGACTTGTCCGTTGGCCGTGTTGACCGGGAATTTGTAGTCCGATGCAACGAGATTGATGCCTATGCGCCGCGCCGTTGATGCGTTGATTGCAACCAGCGTCGCACCGGTATCGACCAGCGCCGTGATACGGCGGCCGTTGAGCTTGAAATCGGATACGAAATGGCCGCGCTCGTCCATGTCGAGACGGACGCGCCGGCCGGCGAGAGGATTCGAAGACCGCGGCTGCGTGTTCTTGACTACATGTCTGTTGGACGAATTGCTCTTCTCCGGTGTTTCGGACGAACCGATTGCCAGACCGATCAACGTCTGAAACAACTCCGGATTTTCGCTGTAGATTTTCGGGATCGATATCGCCGACATCGATATCGAAACGACAAAAAATATCGTGCGCCACATGGGTCAGCCCTTTCGCGGATAGTATCGCATGGCTCGCCCACAATGGCCTTAACCGGTCAGATTCAGCCTGCAAAACCGCCCGGCATGGTATACAACGAGTAAATTCCTCCACCGCACGACAATTTCTTGCGCAAAATCCACAAGCGCCCGCAGAAATCGCGCAGGCCCCGTGTCGATGCCCCTATTTGGTGCCGTACATTCTGTCACCGGCATCGCCCAGACCGGGAACGATGTAACCCTTGTCATTCAGGCGCTTGTCAATGGCCGCGGTAACAATGGGCACGTCCGGATGCGCCTTCGTGAACCGCTCGATCCCTTCGGGTGCTGCCAGCAGGCACAGGAAACGTAGATTGGTGGCGCCGCGGTCCTTGATGCGCTCGACTGCGGCTATGGCGGAGTTCGCCGTCGCAAGCATAGGATCAACGACAATCACCAGCCGGTCGGCAATGTCTTCCGGCGCTTTGAAATAATACTCGACCGCCTCAAGCGTTTCGTGGTCGCGGTACAGGCCGACATGGGCAACACGTGCCGACGGAACCAGATCAAGCATGCCTTCGAGCAGGCCGTTGCCGGCGCGCAAAATCGAGGCGAATACCAGCTTCTTTCCCGCCAGTGTCGGCGCTTCCATCTCGATCAGCGGCGTTTCTATGGTCATGGTGGTTAGTTCAAGCTCACGGGTGACCTCATAGCACAACAGCAGCGAGATTTCGCGCAGCAGGCGGCGAAAACCGGCTGTTGACGTATTCTTGTCGCGCATGATGGAAAGCTTGTGCTGTACCAGTGGATGGTTGACGACGGTTACGCCTTTCATGGCATCTGCTCTCCTCAAATGTACTGTTTTCGGCAGCGATCATAGCGGCTCGCCGCAATGCCGCGAAGGGTGCGCGGAACTTGGTAACAGCTTTATCCCGCATATGCAGTCCTAGAGCCGGGCGTAAAGTTCCTCGCGGGTCGTGCGGTCAACAAACGCCGCGTCGACGGCCGTGCGCGTAATCGCGGCGAGCGCTGCGTCATCAAGGCCGAAATGTTTGCGGGCGATGTCGTATTCATTTTCCAGGCTGGTCCAGAAATAAGGCGGATCATCGGAGTTCAGCGTCACCTTGCAGCCCGCCTCGCGCAACGCCATGAATGGGTGGCTGGCATAGTCGGGGAATACCTTCAGCGCGATGTTCGATGCCGGGCAGCACTCCAGCACAATACCCTCGGCAGCAATGCGCCGTACCAGATCGGGATTTTCGATTGCACGAACGCCGTGGCCGATGCGTGACGGCTGAAAATTGGCAATCGCCGATGCCACGCTCTCCCAGCCGGCAAGTTCTCCTGCGTGTACTGTAATGCCAAGCCGTGCCTCGCGGGCAATGTCGAAGGCACGGACGTAATCTGCGGGATCGCCAAAACGCTCTTCGCCGGCCATGCCGAAACCGGTAACCAGCGGATGGCCGCAATTGGCGGCAAAGCGTGCCGCGTGTTCGACTGATTCGACTCCGAAATGGCGCACACCGGTAACAATCATGCGGCTGATGATTCCGGTCTTCGAATAGGCCAGTTCCATCCCTTCGCCAAGGGCATCAGTATATGCTTTCGGGCTGATGCCCGCTCTCTCGGCATGGTCGGGCGAGGTGAAGAACTCTGAATAAATGGCGCCGGTTCGCGCCAGCCCGGTCAAATAGGTCTCTGCCAGAAGCGCATAGTCCTCTTCGCTTCTGAATAGGTCTGAGGCAACGTCAAATGCGGCAAGAAAACTGGTGAAATCGCTCCACACGAACGAACCGTCCCGGATAATGCCGGATAGGTCGACCTCG
>JAHEGF010000269.1 GCA_024645155.1 Phyllobacteriaceae bacterium
AGTCGCTTGAGGTCGAAAATGCCAGCGGGTTGCGCAAACAGGAATTGATGTTTGCCATCCTGAAGATTCTTGCCGAGCAGAATGTGGAGATCATCGGTGAGGGCGTTGTTGAGGTTTTGCAGGACGGGTTCGGGTTTTTGCGTTCGGCCGATGCGAACTACCTGCCAGGTCCTGATGATATCTATATTTCCCCGTCGCAGCTCAAGCGGTTTTCGCTGAAAACCGGAGATACGGTAGAGGGGCCGATCCGTGGACCAAAGGAAGGCGAGCGCTATTTCGCGCTGCTCAAGATCAATACCATAAATTTCGAGGATCCGGAGAAGATCAAACACAAGATCCATTTCGATACGCTGACACCGCTTTATCCCGATGAGCGCATCAACATGGAAATCAATGATCCAACCCTGAAAGACATATCATCGCGGGTCATCGATCTGGTTGCGCCTCTTGGTAAAGGCCAGCGCGGCTTGATCGTTGCGCCGCCGCGGACCGGCAAGACCGTCCTTCTCCAGAACATTGCCCATTCGATCACTGCCAATCACCCGGAGTGCTATCTCATAGTCCTGCTGATAGATGAGCGGCCCGAAGAGGTGACCGATATGAAGCGGTCGGTGAAGGGCGAGGTCGTTTCATCGACATTCGACGAACCGGCGACCCGGCATGTGCAGGTTGCCGAGATGGTCATTGAGAAAGCCAAACGGCTCGTCGAACATGGCCGAGACGTTGTCATTTTGCTGGATTCGATTACCCGCCTCGGCCGTGCCTACAATACCGTTGTTCCGTCTTCGGGCAAGGTCCTGACCGGTGGTGTCGACGCCAATGCACTGCAGAAGCCGAAACGGTTTTTCGGTGCAGCGCGCAATATCGAGGAAGGTGGTTCGCTGACCATCGTGGCGACTGCGCTGATCGATACTGGAAGCCGGATGGACGAGGTCATTTTCGAGGAGTTCAAGGGCACCGGCAATTCGGAAATCGTTCTCGACCGGAAGGTGGCGGACAAACGCATTTTCCCGTCAATCGACATTCTCAAGTCCGGTACCCGCAAGGAAGACCTGCTGGTTCCGAAAAGCGATTTGCAAAAGATATTCGTTCTGCGCCGGATACTTTCGCCGATGGGGACAACCGATGCCATCGAGTTCCTGATCGACAAACTCAAGCAGACCAAGTCGAATGCGGAATTCTTCGATTCAATGAACACCTGATCGCAACGCGACGACTGGTTCATCTACCTGACTGCCCGTTCACGGCAGGACCGGTTTCCTCAGGCTCTCCTCTAGTGCCTGCGGTTCGGTTATCGGCGGGAGACACGTGGTACCGGTACATAGCGTTGCGCCTGATGACGTATCCCTTGCTGTTGAACCGTCCGGCATTGCGGTCAAACCGCCGGTAACGCCTGCAGCAGTCATGACATCAACACGCCTTGGATCGGGAATCCGATTCGCTACCGTTACGAACCGGCCATCGCCGTGAACCACAAGTTTGATTGGCTGTAAAACGAGGGCCGCCGCGGTGATGATCCCAGCCTGGCCGTATTGCATTGATGATACACGCCCGGTGGCCGCTGCGGCGATCGTGTGGCTGCGTTCCATGAGGTCCATGTCACCGGTCAACAGTGCCAGCTTGTGAACCGCTTCGATGGTCAGGGCTGTCGCCGATGTCACGGCTTCATCGCTGTCACCGCGGATGCGGACGGGAACATCAGTGGCGTCTGCTGCTGTCAGGAAGTAGCTGCCATCGCCGTCTCCATACCACTTTTCAAGTACACCCAGCCAGGCTTTGGCATCATCAATATAAGCGGTGTTTCCGGTGGCCTCAAACAGGGAAACCGCAGAGAGCACCATCGCTGCATAGTCGCTGAGCAGAGCCGGATAAAGCCCGCGGCCATTACCGATCGAGTGAGGGAGGCGTCCGTCCTTTTTATAGGCGGTGACGGATGTGTAGGACGCGGCTGCCATTTCGATCCATTCGGAATTGGCGAAATACCGGCCCGCTTCGGCAAGGGCACGTATCAGCAGCCCGTTCCAATCGGCGAGGAGCTTGTCATCACGCCCGGGGCGGATGCGGCGGGAGCGAACCGCAAGCAACCGGTCGCGCAACTTCGCCATGCTTTCCGGCACAAATGGTTTGGAAGCGCCTGCATGGCGACGGTGCAGAATATTCTTTCCCTCCCAGTTGCCCTCACCAGTCACCCCGTATTCGTTGCAGAACATATCTGAATCAGCGCCGAGTGCTGCCTGGATTTCGGACAGTTGCCAGACGTAGAATTTACCCTCTTCACCGTCGCTGTCAGCGTCGAGGCTGGATGCAAACCCGCCTTCCGGTAATTGCATTTCCGCTGCCAGCCATGAAACTGTTTGTTCGATTCGATCGCGAAACAATTCCTCGCCGCTATAGGCATGGGCCCAGATGGAATGCCGGATCATGTAAGAATTGTCGTAAAGCATTTTTTCAAAATGCGGGACGAGCCATTGCGAATCGGTGGCGTAACGGCATAGGCCACCGGCGAGGTGATCATAAATGCCGCCGTTGAGCATTTCGCGCAGGGAATGGACAAAGAGCGTGCGGTGTTCTTCATTTCCGGTTGTCAGCCCGTCGATCCAAAGCGCCTCCATGAGTGGTGCGGAGGGGAATTTCGGGGCAGTGCCAATACCGCCGGCAGTGCGATCGACAGCATTGGCGATGCCCGACGCCAATGAACCGAGCTGCCCGAGGTTCGGCTCGATACTTGCCGCGTCGGCAGCCAGGCGTTTCTTAACATGGCCGATCAGAATATTGGCGTTTTTGGCAACCTCATCGGCCTTTTGCGCAAGGGCAACAGCCACCTGTTCCATGACCTGAACAAAGCCCGGCCGGCCGTATCTCGGTTGCTTCGGAAAGTAGGTGCCACCCCAGAATGGCCGGGCGTCCGGGGTAAGAAACATGGTTAAGGGCCAGCCGCCCTGTTCGCCGGTCGCGGCCAGAGCCGCCATGTAGATCTGGTCTATTTCAGGCCGCTCTTCTCGATCAACCTTGATATTGATGAAAAGCCGGTTCATCACAGTGGCGACTTCGTTATCCTCAAAACACTCATGAGCCATGACATGGCACCAGTGGCATGCCGCATAACCAACAGACAGCAAGATCGGCTTTCCGGTTTCCCGCGCTTCATCAAGCGCGTCTTTCGACCACGGCCGCCAATGAACGGGATTGTCCTTGTGCTGGAGCAGGTAGGGACTGGTCTCCAAGCCAAGCAGGTTTTCAGGGGGAAGGGACAAGAAGGAGGTCTCCCGTGGCCGGTTTCTGTCTGACTTTAGGGAGGACGGCGTGAAGCGGCAATCCCCATTTGGCGAAACGATATTTGCGCTGTCGACCGGGCGATTGCCGTCCGGCGTTGCCGTGGTCCGCGTTTCGGGAAACCGCGTGACCGATGTTGTAGAACGTCTGTGCGGCGGTATTCCGCCGGCCAGGAAGGCGGTTCTGCGTACCATCAGCGACCGGAACGGGGTCAAGATCGACCAGGGCCTGATTGTCTTTTTTCCTGGTCCGCAAAGCTTTACCGGAGAAGATTGCGCTGAATTTCATCTTCATGGCGGCCGGGCGGTAGTATCGGCGCTTCTTGGTGAACTGGGTTCAAGTAACGGCTTGCGCGGCGCGGAAGCCGGTGAATTTACCATGCGCGCATTCTTCAACGGCAAGATCGACCTGACCGGGGCCGAAGCGCTGTCGGACCTAATAGCTGCCGAGACCGAGACCCAACGGCGCATGGCCATCGAAAATGCCGGTGGCCGGCAAAGCGCGCTCTATGAAAGCTGGCGAACCCGTATCATTCATGCCCAGGCGATGATCGAGGCGGAACTTGATTTTTCCGACGAAGAGGATGTGCCGGGTTCTGTCGCATCGGAGACATGGTCCGAAATTGCGGCGCTGATCGGGGAGGTCAAGGCGCATATCAGTGAATATCACCGCGCGGAGATCATCCGGGACGGTTTCAGGGTGGCAATCATAGGAGCACCAAATGTTGGCAAGTCGACACTACTTAATGCACTGGCGCGGCGCGATGTAGCGATTGTCAGTGACGAGCCGGGCACAACGCGCGATGTCATTTCGGTGACCCTTGATCTTGGCGGCATAGCAGTCGTGATAAGTGATACCGCAGGCATTCGGGCGCAACCGGGCACGATCGAGGCATTGGGGATCGAGCGATCATTTTCGACCGCACGGGAGGCTGACCTCGTATTGCTGCTTCGATGCAATGGACAAGTTCAACAACTCGAAGAGCCGGCCGATACCGGTAAAACGCTTCGGATCGTGACGAAAAGCGACCTGAATCGCAAGCGCTCCGATCATGAAACAGGTGAACTTGTGCTTTCGTCTAAAACCGGTGAAGGCATTGATCGGTTGTTGGATGAGATTGAAGAAAAGGCTCGTAATGCCATTGGTGCGCCGCTCGACACGCTGCCAAGCCGCCAACGTCATATCGACGACCTGAATGCGGTTACCGTGTATTTGGCGGAAGCCGGTGATGACAAGTCAGGCGGCCTGGAAATTCGTGCCGAAGCCCTGCGCCTGGCGGCAAATCGCCTCGGGCGGTT
>JAHEGF010000054.1:0-11330 GCA_024645155.1 Phyllobacteriaceae bacterium
GCTGAAATTCCGGTTTCCTGCATTCGGGCCGGGCAGTGGCACGACCGCCGAGCCGAAATATAACCGCGTCGTGGTTTGGCCATCCGCCGTTGCCGAAACGGCCATGAACCAGGAACGGGTGCGCCCCGTCATGTCGCACATCAGCAATTGACTTTCGGCTCTTTGCTCGACCGTCCATGCGGCAAAGGCACCAGCCTGCCCCTCGGCCACCTGACGTGCCTGACGGTCTGTCGACGGCCTTTGTACCGCAAGTTTCAGAACAATCCGTTCCAGTTTGAACAGCCATGTGGTGTAAAACGCCGCAACGAAGTCCGTAAAATCGACCAATCCGTCGATATTGGCGGCATAGCAGTCCGTGTAGCAGCCGGGCTTGCCGCGATAGAAGTTGATCAGGGCATTTTCCGGCGGGATTGTCGTGAAAATAGGTTGCAAGGAATTTGCTTCCGGCTGTGTCGGCGGCAGTATCGCGCCCGCCGTCGAGCTTATTACGGGTCAACCCGTTTGGCCAACGACGCTGATCGAAATGCGATGGATGCCGGTAGCCGCACCCGGTGCACTGTCTCCGATACCGGCCGGTAATTGCCAATTACGCCCACTCAACCGATATATGAAAAGGCGAGCCCCGTTGACCGGTCCACCGGGGCGCTTGCAACAATTGCCGCGACGGGCCGCATCCGAAAACAAAGGTCTCTCAATCATGAATATGCCTTTCGAAAAGCTTCGGGACATATCCGATTGGCTGATATTGTCTGCGCTGGTCGACCGCTCCATTGAAGAAACAATCACATCCTTTGCCGACAAAATGCTTGATGCGGGTCTGCCGGTTCACAGGATCAACTGCTCGACCTTTCAACGGCACCAGATAATGGGTGCGGTGGATACCACCTGGGAGAAAAGCAGCGGTCAATGCACGATGGAATTCGTCTCCAAGTCGGAACTCGCCCAGCCAAGTGTCATTACCAGACCCGTTGGAGCGATTGCCCGAAGCTCGTCCAATTTCGCGCGACACAAGCTCTCCGACCCGAATGAGCGGGCGAAGTTCGAGCTTCTGGAAAACCTGCACGCTCGGGGATATTCCGACTATCTGATACTGAAGCAGTCTTATGGACGGCAATACGACTGGATGGATGCCAGTACGGAATCCGAGGGTGTATATGGCACTTTTGCAACGATGCGCGAAGGCGGCTTTTCAGATACGGAGATCGAGGCCATCAAAACGCTTTGGCGCCCATATTCGCTGTTCCTGAAATCCACTATCGAGCGCATGCTTTCGGCGAAACTTCTTGAGGCCTATGTCGGCCATCTGCCGGCGCGGAATATCCTGGACGGGATGATCGAGCGCGGCGATGGAAACCGGGTAAATTGTGCACTCTGGTACAGCGACCTCCGGGGATCGACCAGGCTTTCCACACAGTTGCCGGGCGACGAATATCTCGAACTATTGAATACCTACTTCGATTGCACCGCCGGCTCCGTGATGAAACATGGCGGGGATGTCCTGAAACTTATCGGCGATGCGGTGATGGCTATCTTTCCGTTCGATCGCGGTGACGCATCGCAGGCCTGTTCGTCCGCATTGGCGGCTGCACACGATTCCCTGACACGGGCCATGAAACTGCAAAAGGAAGGCCAGTCGAGAGCAGCGACGGATCTCTATTTCGGTATTGGCCTTCATGTAGGCGAGGTTACGCTTGGCAATGTCGGCACACCCGAGCGCCTTGATATGACGGTGACCGGGCCATCGGCAAACCAGGTCACGCGCCTCGAGGCTCTTACCAAACCTCTTGCGCTCTCGGTGCTGGCCTCGCCGCAATTCTTCAAGGCACATCCCGACGGTCTCGTATCGATTGGCGCATACCCGGTGCCCGATCTTGGCGGGATGACCGAGATATATTCCTTGGTAAAAAAGTAGCTTCCCAGGCTTCTGTTGGTCACTGACTGCCGGCTCAGGAGATCCCGCAGTTCAGTTACGGTCCAGTCTTGTGGTTGTGGCGTAAACGGTCAAATGCCTCGATTTCGTCGATGTTGACGAAATCCATCTCAAGGTCCAGCGCTTCCTGAAAACGCGGCAGGTCCTGACGGTCGGTGTAATACATGACTTCCAGCCCTGCCTCCTGACACTCTACAATTTTCCGCGTATCAAAATCGAAATCATGAAATTCGACGATGGAAGCCTGGTGCTGGCCGATCGCCGATTGGACGCTTCCCGCAGCGATCCACAGGATCATTCGCCTGATACCGGGCGCATGCAGGAACATCTGTTCGCGCATTGCCGGGTCGAACGAGAACGTGAAACAGCGGTCTTCGATACCAAGGTCGCGTACCAGTTGGCCGACCGCAGCACAGTCAGCCTGCTTGATCTCGAGATAGAACCCAGCCTCGTCCATGAAAGCCGAAAGATATTCATCCAGGCGCGGGACACGCTCGTTTGCAAATCGTTCGTCAAACCAGCTGCCGGCATCAAGCCGATCAATCTGCGAACTGGTTAGCTCCGATATCCTGCCGGTGCCATTGGTTGTCCGGTCGACTGTTTCGTCATGCATAACGTACAGGACTCCATCGGCGGACTGGCGAATGTCGAGTTCGATGATCGAACCGCCCAGCGCCAGTGCTGTCCTGGCAGACGAGAATGTGTTTTCCGGCGCATTTAGCCGGGCGCCGCGGTGGCATACGATACGGGTCAAGAATCAATCCCTTGTTGGCACTGCGATATTTGACCGGGCAAAATAGATCAACCGGACGAAACTGGATCATTTCGCCTCGGGAATCCAGTTTCAATGGAGCCAAACAGGATGCGGGATCAACGGTATTCCAGCCTCGGCGGCGTGTTTCCAAAAAAAGCTGTGGCGAAGCGGGCAAGTGCCGGACTTTCTCGCAACTAAGCGGTTTTTGACCCTTTCGCCGGTCAAGTGTTTTGCCTATAAGCCCCGCTTAGCCTGAACGAGAATTCTGTTGCGTTGCCTGGCGGCCTGCCTGCCGGGTGTTTTCGCGCAAACAGCCAGTGGAAGTCCGCAATGCCCAAACGCACCGATATCAAATCCATTCTCGTTATCGGAGCGGGGCCGATCGTGATCGGTCAGGCCTGCGAGTTCGATTATTCCGGAACCCAGGCCTGCAAGGCGCTGAAGGCTGAGGGCTACCGGGTTATCCTGGTCAATTCGAACCCGGCGACGATCATGACCGATCCGGAATTGGCCGACGCAACCTATGTCGAACCGATCACGCCGGAAGTTGTCGCCAAGATCATCGCCAAGGAGCGGCCCGACGCGCTGCTTCCGACCATGGGCGGGCAGACAGCGCTCAATACGGCGCTGTCATTGCGCCGCATGGGAATTCTGGAGCGCTATAATGTCGAAATGATCGGTGCAAATGCCGATGCCATCGACAAGGCCGAAGACCGTGCGCTGTTCCGCGAAGCCATGGCCAGGATCGGCCTTGAAACGCCGAAATCCTTGCTGGCCAATGCTACCGAGATCAAGGAAGCCGACCGCAAGGCTCATGAAGAGGAGCGCGCGGCAATCAAGTCCAGGTTTTCCGGAGATGAGCTCGATGCCGAGCTCGACGCCCTGGAAAACCGCTGGAACCTTGGTGAAGGTGACCGCAAACAGCGCTACATGCGCCACGCGATGGCGATTGCCGCCCGCGCGCTTGACGAGATCGGCGTGCCTGCAATCATCCGACCATCCTTCACACTGGGTGGCACGGGCGGCGGAATTGCCTACAATGACGAAGAGTTCAATGCGATCGTCCATTCCGGCCTTGACGCGTCGCCAACCACGGAAGTTCTGATTGAGGAATCCGTGCTCGGCTGGAAGGAATACGAGATGGAGGTTGTCCGCGACAAGGCGGACAACTGCATCATCATCTGCTCGATCGAAAATGTCGATCCGATGGGTGTGCATACGGGTGATTCCATTACGGTGGCGCCGGCGCTGACGCTGACCGACAAGGAATACCAGATCATGCGCAACGCCTCGATTGCGGTGCTGCGCGAGATCGGTGTGGAAACCGGCGGGTCGAACGTGCAGTTTGCCGTCAATCCCGATACCGGCCGTCTCGTTGTTATCGAGATGAACCCGCGCGTGTCGCGCTCGTCGGCGCTGGCGTCAAAAGCGACCGGTTTCCCGATTGCCAAGGTCGCGGCAAGGCTGGCGGTCGGATACACGCTCGACGAACTGGAAAACGACATCACCGGTGGTGCTACACCGGCCTCATTCGAACCGTCGATCGACTATGTCGTCACGAAAATCCCCCGCTTTGCCTTCGAAAAGTTTCCCGGTTCGCAAGCGGTATTGACCACAGCCATGAAATCCGTCGGCGAGGTGATGGCGATCGGGCGGACATTTGCCGAGTCGCTACAAAAGGCGTTGCGCGGGCTTGAAACCGGGCTGACCGGGTTGGACGAAATCGAGATCCCGGGTCTTGGCCTGGGCGACGACAACAACGCGATCCGTGCCGCCCTGGCGACACCGACGCCAGACCGGCTGCGCATGGTGGCGCAGGCAATACGCATCGGCGTGCCGCTCGACAAAGTACATCAGTGTTGCCACATCGATCCGTGGTTTCTCGACCAGGTTGCTGCAATTATCGCCACCGAGGCGCGGGTGCGTGAACATGGACTACCCGAGGATGCCGGCAATTTGCGCATGCTCAAGGCGATGGGATTTTCCGATGCACGGCTCGGAACACTGGCGGGGTCGTCTGAAGAAGCGGTGGCAAAGCAACGTGTGCAGGCAGGAGTTCACCCGGTCTACAAGCGCATCGACACCTGTGCTGCGGAATTTGCCTCACCGACAGCCTACATGTACTCGACCTACGAGATGCCGTTTGACGGCAAGGTGCGCAGCGAGGCGCAAGTGTCTGAGCGCGACAAGGTCGTCATTCTCGGCGGTGGCCCGAACCGGATCGGCCAGGGAATTGAGTTCGACTACTGCTGCTGCCATGCCGCCTTTGCCTTGCGCGACGCGGGTTTTGAGGCAATCATGGTCAATTGTAACCCGGAAACGGTGTCGACGGATTATGACACCTCGGACCGGCTCTATTTCGAACCGCTGACAGTAGAGGACGTTCTGGAAATTCTTGCCGCGGAGCAGGAAAAAGGCAAGCTGAAGGGCGTCATCGTGCAGTTTGGCGGGCAGACGCCGCTGAAACTCGCGGGCGCACTGGAACAGGCCGGCATTCCGATCCTCGGCACGTCGCCGGACGCCATTGATCTTGCCGAAGATCGTGACCGGTTTCAGAAATTGCTGCACAAACTCAAGCTACGCCAGCCGAAGAACGGCATTGCCTATTCGGTTGAACAGTCACGGGTAATCGCTGCCGAACTTGGCTATCCGCTGGTGGTGCGGCCGTCCTATGTGCTGGGCGGCCGGGCCATGCAGATCATCCGCGACGACAAATCGCTTTCCCGGTATCTTCTCAACACCGTACCAGAACTGGTGCCCGAGGAAATCAAGGCGCGCTATCCCAACGACCAGACCGGACAGGTCAACACGCTGCTCGGCAAGAACCCGCTGCTTTTTGACACTTATCTGACAGACGCCACCGAAGTCGATGTCGACTGCCTGTGCGACGGCACAGATGTCTATGTCAGCGGCATCATGGAGCATATCGAGGAAGCGGGCATTCATTCCGGCGACAGTGCGTGTTCGCTTCCGGTCCACACATTGACTGCCGAAATTACTTCTGAGCTGAAAATCCAGACTGAAGCCATGGCGCGGGCGCTCAATGTTGGCGGTTTGATGAATGTCCAATATGCCATCAAGGATGGTGACATCTACGTTCTCGAGGTCAATCCGAGGGCTAGCCGTACCGTGCCTTTTGTCGCCAAGGCAATTGGACTGCCGATCGCCAAGATCGCTGCACGCATCATGGCTGGCGAGACCCTGGATGATGCCTGCAACCACTATGGCGGGCAGCGCGATCCGCTTGATCTTGGCCATATTGCGATCAAGGAAGCGGTGTTCCCGTTTGCCCGTTTCCCCGGTGTTGATACCCTGCTTGGACCGGAAATGCGCTCGACCGGCGAGGTAATGGGGATCGACAGCAGCTATGCGCTGGCCTTTGCCAAGTCGCAGCTTGGCGCCGGTGTCGATCTGCCGCGCAACGGTGCAGTATTCGTATCGGTCAGAGACGCCGACAAGCAAAAGGTCCTGGCGGCGGCAAAGGGTCTGGCCGGGTGCGGATTTTCACTGATTGCGACCGGTGGCACGCAACGGTTCCTGACCGAAAACGGCCTTTCTTGCGAGCGCATCAACAAGGTTCAGGAGGGAAGGCCGCATATTGAAGACGCCATCCGGAACCGCCAGGTACAGCTTGTAATCAATACGACTAACGGCGAGAAATCGATTTCGGATTCGAAGTCGCTGCGCCGGGCAGCCCTGATGCAGAAAGTGCCATATTACACGACGATTGCGGGCGCTACTGCGGCTGCCGATGCCATCGCCGCGCTCAAGGCCGGAAATCTGGAAGTACGGCCACTGCAGGATTATTTCAGGTAGACCGGATCGACCCATTTGGCATTTACCGGCTCTCGGATCGTTCAATGGATACGCTGCCCTAACGGTTCGCGGGCTATGCCAATGACCGGCCCTGCGCGAACATCTTGCGCAAATCCGGGTTTCATCTTAAATTATCGTCATCGAGATTTGGCCGCCGACACTTTGCCGCGCTGAAATATGCCTGCTGACGTCTTCTTCCAAACCGTCGATCCAACCGATCCCGCTGCCGCAAGCAACGGATCAAACGTCAGATGTGGAACATAAGGAATTAATGCAATGGCATCAGGCACCGTTAAATGGTTTAACGGAACCAAAGGGTACGGATTTATTCAGCCCGATGAAGGTGGGAATGACGTTTTCGTTCATATTTCTGCCGTAGAGCGCGCTGGTTTGCGCGGTCTCAATGATGGCCAGAAGGTCAATTACGAACTGGTTCAGGACCAGCGCTCCGGCAAATATGCCGCTGACAACCTGACAGTTGCAGACTAAAAGACTATCGATGCGTGAAGCCTGCCTGTCCGGCAGGCGCGTATGCGATTATCCCGCTCATGCGGGAGACAAGGCGGGGTCATATCCCGCCTTTTTGTTATCGGGAACTGACCGTTTCCGGCAACCGGGGGCGCTATCCCGTCCATTCCATCGGTACATGGCACGGATCGGCGGCAACACGGTCCAGCCAGGCATGAATTGCCGGAAACGCCGCGAGCGCGTAACCTGCGCTCGCAGCGTCGTGGGTATAGGCATACAAGGCGATATCGGCGACGGTCATTGCATCACCGGCCAGAAAGGGACTTGATTCAAGCTGTCGTTCCATGACGCCCAGCGCCCGATTGCCACCGGCAAGTGTTGCTTCCAGCCGCTCGGGCGTCGCTTCGGCTGCTCGCTCGGGATATTTCATCAGCGAGCGGCGCACGGCGATATTTGGCTCGTGGCTGTATTGTTCAAAGAATAACCATTGATTGACCAGGGCCCTTTCGTAGCGTCCCCGGGGAACGAATCCGCTTCCTTCGCCAAGATAAAGCAGGATCGCGTTGGATTCGGCCAGGATGCGCCCGTCATCAAGTTCCAGGAGAGGGACCTTGCCGTTGGGATTTTTCGCCAGGAATTCCGGTTTGCGCGTCGAGCCATCCAGGCTTGATACCTCGACATGATGAAAAGGTGTGCCAAGCTTGGCCAGCAAAAGGCGCGGCTTGTAACAGTTTCCGCTGTCGATCATTGAATAAAGCGTGAGCATGACATAGCGGCTGTAACGATGGGGATGCCGGTTGTCCAGCGCCGCACTGAAAACCCGCGACAGCCCTACCGGATCATCTGGATGACATTGTCTGCCGGGCGGACAAGGGCAGGAATATTCAGCGAACCGGTGCGGAAATCCGTTCCCGCAAGTTGCGGCTTGGCCAGCAGAAAACCCTGAACGTGATCCGCACCGGATTGTATCGCGGCTTCAAGTTGGGAAGGTGTTTCAACACCCTCGACCAAAACCCTGATATCACGGTCGCGCAGGCTTGTTACCATGGACTTCAAAAGGTTCCTGGCAGCGGGAAGTGCCGCAAGGCGGCGAAACCAGCTGCCGTCAATCTTGACTATGTCGGGGGACAACGTCTCGACACGTTCCATGTTTGAATGTTCTGTTCCATAATCGTCAATGGCGATACGGATGCCGTTGCGCCTGAATTCCTTGACCATCGCACGCAATGCGCCGGTGTCGATCGCGCCGGCTTCGGTAATTTCGTAAACCAGTTTTGTCGGGCATATGTCCAGATGCGGCAATCGCCTCATCATGTATTTTATCTCGTTGAGCGACCGGGCCAGATCGGTAATAGCCGTCGGGTTCAAATTGAAGAACAGATCGAGGTCGGGTGTTGCGACGTGCTGAAAATTTCTCAGATGCAGCGCCCGGCACATGCTTTCGATGAACAACCTGTCCTCATCCGGTATTTTCGGAAAGAATTCATGCGGAGCCACACAGGTTTCATTGCGAAAAACCTTGATCAAGCCTTCGACCGCAAAGGGCACGAGGCAATTACCATCTACCAGAAAAATCGGCTGATAACTGCTTTTGAGCAAGCACTGCCCGTAGTGTCCGGTATGAAGCCCGATTTCATCGATAGAAATAGCTTCGTGCACAAATTCCGGGCGAGTCATGATGCCCCACAAACTCTGAATACTCACGCCGGTTGGCTCACCGCGCAATCCGAGATTGCAACGTGTCAGAAAAACCTTTTTTATCGGTAAACCAAGGGAAAACTGCAGGCCGACTTGCGCTTGCGGCGATGTTCATACATAGCAGGTCCGCCAAATGTGCAACTGGTCCACAGCGGCCAGAAGAAAGAAAACGGAGCAAGACAATGGCATTCCTCGCCGACGCGCTTTCACGGGTCAAACCATCAGCAACGATCGCGGTTTCGCAAAAGGCGCGAGAGCTCAAGGCGCAGGGCCGCGACGTGATTGGCCTTGGTGCCGGCGAGCCGGATTTCGATACCCCTGACAACATCAAGGAAGCGGCGATTGCCGCGATCAGGCGCGGGGAAACGAAATATACTCCGGTTGCCGGAATTCCGGAGTTGCGCCAGGCAATCGCCGGCAAGTTCAAGCGAGAAAACGGCCTTGATTACAAGCCTGAACAGACGATCGCGGGCACCGGTGGCAAGCAGATACTGTTCAATGCCCTGATGGCAACGCTCAACCCGGGTGACGAAGTCATCATACCGGCGCCCTACTGGGTCAGCTATCCGGAGATGGTGGCGATTTGCGGCGGGCAGAACGTGTTTGTCGACACAACACTGGAAAACCAGTTCAAGCTTACCGCGGCTGACCTGGACGCCGCGATTACGCCGAAAACCAAGTGGATCATCTTCAACTCACCTTCCAACCCGTCGGGAGCGGCCTACACAGCCGGCGAGTTGCGGGCGATTGCCGACGTGCTGCTCAAGCACGACCACGTCTGGGTGCTGACCGACGACATGTACGAGCACCTGACCTATGGCGATTTCCAGTTTCACACTCTGGCGCAGGTCGAGCCGGCGCTTTATGACCGCACATTGACGATGAACGGCGTGTCAAAGGCCTATGCCATGACCGGATGGCGCATCGGATATGGCGCCGGGCCATTGCCGCTGATCAAGGCAATGGACATGATCCAGGGCCAGCAGACGTCGGGTGCATGCTCGATTGCACAATGGGCGGCTGTTGAGGCGCTGAATGGCCCGCAGGATTGCATTGCACGCAACAAGGCGATTTTCCAGGGCCGGCGCGATCTGGTCGTCTCGATGCTCAACCAGGCAAGTGGCATCAACTGCCCGACGCCGGAAGGTGCATTTTATGTTTACCCATCATGTGCCGGCTTGATGGGCAAGAAAGCACCGTCTGGCAATGTCATGGAAACGGACCAGGACTTCGTCACCGAACTGCTGGAAACCGAAGGCGTTGCAGTTGTCCATGGTTCGGCATTCGGCCTTGGCCCGAACTTCCGCATCTCTTACGCAACGAGCGATGAGTTGCTGGAGGAAGCCTGCCAGCGCATCCAGCGGTTTTGCGGCAGCTGCAAATAAGACAGAGCCGGGCCTATCCGTTGGAACTGCGTGAGGCGATGCGACTGGCTCGCGGGTGTGTTTACGCCCGTGACGACACTCGTGCCTGCGACCTATCGACCTGAGGCAAATGTTTCGATTCCTCTTGCCCGGCAGGCAAAGCCGTGGAACGATGCGATCTGGCCGGGTGCCTTCCGGTTTCCGGCCGCGCGACGGCTGGCAAGGCCGGCCGCCGCCCGCGTGTCAATGTAACGGGAGGAGGCCAGGTAATCATGGGAAATCGAGCCGGAGAAAGACGCACGGGTCCGAAATGCATCGCCATTGTCGGGCCCTTCGCCAGTGGCAAGACAACGCTTCTGGATGCACTTCTTGAAAAAACTGGCGCCATTGCCAAGCAGGCAACCGTGGCGTCTGGCAACACGGTGGGCGACCACTCTGACGAAGCGCGCGACCATGGCATGAGTGTTGAAGCCACTGTCGCCAGCACCGAATTCATGGGCGAAAGCCTGACGTTTATCGATTGCCCCGGATCTGTGGAATTTACCAACGAGGCGACACCGATCCTGGCTGCCGCCGACATTGCAGTCGTAGTAGCGGAGGCCGATGACCGCAAGCTACCAGCCCTGCAACTGATCTTGAAGACACTCGACGACATTGGCGTTCCACGGATGATCTTTCTCAACAAGATCGACAAGGCGAACCAGGGAATTCGGGAAACATTGAAACTTTTACAACCGGCCAGCAGCACACCGCTCCTGCTCAGGCAGATCCCGTTGTGGAATGACGGGATTGCGGTCGGTTCGATCGATCTGGCGCTGGAGCGCGCCTATATTTACCAGGAACATGCTCCCAGCGAGATCAGTGAAATTCCCAATGACGAGAAGGCGCGCGAGATCGAAGCCCGGTTTTCCATGCTGGAAACGCTTGCCGACCACGATGACAAGCTGATGGAGCAGCTTTTGGAGGATCAGGAGCCGCCGCTCGACGAAGTGTTCGATGATCTGGTCGCTGATCTTCGGGCAGGCATTGTTACTCCGGTCATGATCGGTTCGGCTGAAAACGGCAATGGCGTATTCCGGTTGCTGAAGGCCATTCGCCATGATGCACCAGACTTTTCGGTGACCCGCGAACGGATCGGAACGCAAGGCGATGATGGCGGCCAAGTGCAGATCATGAAGACCATTCACACACCTCATGGCGGCAAGATCTCTGTTGCCCGTGTACTTGGTGGCAGCATCGGCGATGGCCAGGAACTCTATGGCGCGGACGGGACCGCTTGCAAGGTTTCCGGTGTCTATTC
>JAHEGF010000054.1:11340-15698 GCA_024645155.1 Phyllobacteriaceae bacterium
ATTCGATGCTCGGCAAGGATACCAGCAAGCGCGGCGCTGCCGAAGCGGGTGAAACGGTAGCACTCGGTAAGCTCGATGATGCGCGAACCGGCCAGGCGCTATCTTCAGCGAAAACCGGTTCTTCACTCAATTTGTCGGCACCTCCGACACAACCGGTGTTTTCCGTTTCCGTGACACCTGCAGAGCGCAAGGACGAGGTCAAATTGTCCACCGCGCTTGCCAAGCTGATCGAGGAAGATCCATCATTGGTCGTCGAGCACCGGCAGGATACCGGCGAGACGGTATTGCGCGGTCACGGTGAAATGCATCTGCGCGTCGTCAGCGAGCGTCTACAAGGCAAATACGCCATTGTGCTCAATTCCGAACGGCCGTCCATTCCCTACCGCGAAACCATCCGCAAATCGGTGACGCAGCGTGGCCGGCACAAGAAGCAGTCCGGTGGTCACGGGCAGTTTGGTGACGTCGTGCTTGATATCAAGCCGTTGCCGCGCGGAAGCGGGTTCGAATTTACAGACACGATATCGGGCGGCGTTGTGCCCAAGCAATATATCCCGTCCGTTGAAACCGGCGTGCGCGATTACCTGAGCAGAGGGCCATTGGGATTTCCAGTGGTCGATGTCGCGGTCAACCTGTCTGACGGGTCTTATCACTCGGTCGACTCTTCGGACATGGCATTCCAGATGGCCGGCAAGTTGGCTATGCGAGAAGGCATGGCGGCTTGTGCGCCAATCCTGCTCGAGCCGATCGTCAAGGTCGAAGTTGTCACCCCGACCGAAGCCACCGCCAAAGTCACTGCAATCGTGTCACAGCGGCGCGGTCAGATTCTCGGTTTTGACGCCCGCCCCGGCTGGCCCGGCTGGGACGTGGTCGAGGCCATGATGCCCGAGGCGGAAACCGGCGATCTGATCATCGAGATCCGTTCGGCAACACTGGGAGTTGGCGGGTTCACCAGCACCTTCGACCATATGGCGGAACTGACCGGCCGTCTTGCCGATGACGTGCTAGCGGAGCAGGGCAAGGCTGCTTAGGAATGCGAGATGTATGAAACCGGCGATGCGGCTCGCGACATCAAGCTGGCCGTCCTTGCTATCGTCGTCCTTGTTTGTGCGCTGATCGTGCTGGTTCCGTGGGGGCGAAAAAGCGCCTTTGCGCGGATCGCGACGCATTTGCCGCTGCTGGCGCTGCCGGCCTACGCGGTCTACGAGTGGTTGATGCCTTCAAGCTTCGATATCCGCATCGACCTGCTCGTATTGTGGCCGGCACTTGCGATCTGCCTGCTCGGATGGATTGTCAAGATGCTCTGGCGGCGCCGGGCGCCCACGCAATCGTGATGGCCTTTGAATTGCACTGTTGTGCAAACGGCCTAAGTTCGGGCAACCCGATTCAGGCTGGAGATCTGCCATGGCCCATATCCAAAGTCGTCCGAACTGGCTGATCTCCGAGGCGGAGGTAACACCCGAGGACGCATTCATCAACCGGCGCAGCATCCTTTGCGGTTTCGGGCTTGGTGCGTTGTCGGTGGCGGCGACTGCCGGTGCTCCTTCGTTTGCACGCGCAGCCGGCGATCCGACTGCCGATCTTTATCCCGCCAAGCGCAACGGGTCGTACGTGATCGATCGCGATCTGACGCCGGAGGAAATCAACGAGACCTACAATAACTTCTACGAGTTCGGCTCCCACAAGCAGATTTGGAAAGCGGCGCAGAACCTGGTGATCAGGCCATGGGATATCGAGGTTGGCGGGCTGATCGAAGAACCGTTCACCATCGGCTTTGACGATCTGGTGAGGAAGCTTCCGCTTGAAGAGCGGCTTTACCGGCACCGGTGTGTCGAAGCCTGGTCAATGACAATCCCGTGGACCGGCTTTTCCCTTGCATCGCTGGTGGCATTCGCCAAGCCGTTGTCGTCGGCCAAGTTTGTCCGGTTCGAAACGTTCCTCGATCCGGAAATGGCGCCCGGGCAAAAACAGGTCTGGTACCCGTGGCCTTATGTCGAGGGCGTTACCATGGCCGAAGCGGCGAACGACCTTGCATTCATGGTCACCGGTGCCTACGGCAAGCCGCTCGCAAAACAGTTCGGTGCGCCCATCCGGCTAGCGCTGCCCTGGAAATATGGCTTCAAGTCGATCAAGTCGATCCGCAAAATTACATTTACCGATGAACAGCCTAAAAGCTTCTGGGAACAGATATTACCGGAGGAATACGGATTCTGGGCCAACGTCAATCCCGGTGTTCCGCACCCGCGCTGGCGCCAGGACCAGGAAAAAGTCCTGCATACTGGCACCTATGTGCAGACGCAGATGTTCAACGGTTACAGCGAACAGGTCGCCCACCTCTACAAGGGACTGGAGAAAGAACCGCTCTACCGTTGACGGCGGCTGGTAAGGGACCCAGTTGCGGCTGCTGTCACGCCACCGAATAGGCGATCGCGCTTCCGGGACTTTCCAAAAAGGTTGTAACTTTTTCTAACAGTCTGGCTTCCGAAACCGGCAGTGACAGGTAATCATCCATCCCGGCTTCGAAACACTTTTCCATTTCGCCGTTCAGCGTATGGGAAGTGATCCCGACGATCGGCGTATGGGTGCCGGCTAGACTGTCCAGCTTGCGAATCGCGTGGGTCGCATGCTCGCCGTTCATTTCCGGCATCGAAACGTCCATCAGGACCAGCCGGGGTTTGTGCACCTTGAATGCGGCGACGGCCAAACTGCCATTTGCGACAATTTTGTAGCTGTGCCCGGCCTCCCGCAGAACTTGCCGGATGACGATTTGGTAGACCTCATTACCCTCCGCGACCAGAATGTCGTAAGCGCGGTCATCGCCGGGTGCGGCCTCGTTGCCGGTAGCGGAAGTCATCGGCACTGTTTTGTCGGGTGCGAAGGCGGCATGCGAGCCGTCCTGTTTCATTTCAACGACAGCCGATGGCGCGCTTTCGTCAGGAGAGCGGTTTTCGGCAATGTAGCGGGCGATATCGGCAAACGATGCCGGTTTGACGTTGTTACGGTTACCGTTACGCGCCCCGGATATCACTGTGACAATGGTTTCAAGCATCACAGATGAAATCGTGGGTTTGGTCAGGCTGGTTACGGCACGGGAGCCATCAGGCCCGGTATCGGCATGGTGCGATGCCGGTGCTGCCAACATGATCACGGGGATATCTCTTATTGCCGGTTCGCGGCGGATTTCGCGCAAAAGACAGTTGCCGGACATTTCCGTCAAATGGCTATCAAGGATCACGGCGTCAGGAACCATCGAATAGGCAGCAGCCATGCGCAACACGGCCAGCCCTTCGGGACCTGAGCCGCAATCGGCGTGTTCAAATCCCCAGGCATCCAATTGCCCGGCGAGGATCGACCGGCTGACGGCGTTGCCGTCAATTACCAGTATCCGCGCACCAAAAACATCGGCCGGGACAAGTGTATTGCTGTCAGACATGTTTGCTACCAGACGTTTATACCGCCAAATTGAGCCTGCGATATTCGGGGGTTTCGCATTGCACAACGGTAAACAGCCAGCGGCTTTCAACCGCCACCGTTAACCCGGCGTAAATTGTCTTGATAGAATTTTTCCAAGTAATCAAATGCTTAAGGCAAGAACCTGAAACCGGCTGCAACCGCTGGTATCCGATGCGGTTATAAAACCGCCTGGACGATGAACATGACAATTGCCATGGAAATGACAAAACCGGATTCGGTTATTGCCGCATACTCGCTCTTTTTCGCGAACAACCCGCCAGCATAGACCAAAACCGCTATTGCGACGACAATCAGCAGGAATGCGGAGAATGCGTTGGCTGCGGCGGTTACGCCGACAACCCATGCAAAGAGAAACGTGCCGAGGGCTTGGAACGCCATCGCCTTTACCGGCATGTCGCCAGCGCTGCCGAGGTCGACACCGACACCCTCGGCCCATTTGACTCCGAACAATCTCGGCGAATACCACAGCCAGCCCAAAAGGAATGACAGCACGGCGCCGACGATGACGGCTAGCCAATCGACACTGGTAATGCTTTCCATACGAATTTCCTCCCGGTGACGATGCCTGGGCACGAATGATTCATCAGATCGCCGTCGAAGTCCAATGCCGGTTTTGTTACCGGTGCCAGGTGAGCGGAAAAAGAAAAGGCCGAGCACTGGGCCCGGCCTAAAACAAGAAAACTGCTGTTGCCGCTTTCAAGACAACACTCGACGGCTCAATGGGAGGAATGCGCCGGAGTGTTAATTGATAAGTGAATTATTATGCACAATGTTGCAATGCAATATCTTGCATACCAGCTATGCACCACTAGCATGGCTGAATTTCGGGATTTTTGTTTGCATTTTTCGGGTAAAGGACCAGCGGCGGGGTCGCTAAATGGCTGTTT
>JAHEGF010000270.1 GCA_024645155.1 Phyllobacteriaceae bacterium
TTTATTTCCTTGTATTTCCCGTTGGCGCGGATGGCATCGATGGCCGCGTTGAATTTTTCACGCAGGTCATCTTCGCCCTTGCGGATGGCAATTCCGGCGCCCGGGCCGTGGATGGCCTCCACCGGTGTGATCGTTCCAACGATCTTGCAGCATGCTCCATCGTCGGTCGCGAGCCAGTCCTGCAGCACGACAACGTCGTCGTTGACCGCGTCGAGGCGC
This sequence comes from Phyllobacteriaceae bacterium, assembly GCA_024645155.1. Taxonomy (GTDB): domain Bacteria; phylum Pseudomonadota; class Alphaproteobacteria; order Rhizobiales; family Rhizobiaceae; genus JAHEGF01. The sequence continues at coordinate 220 of JAHEGF010000270.1, forward strand.
CCGTTGATGATGTCGAGCTTGTATTCATCAGCGGTCGGATAGGCCTTGACGTCGCTATCCGTGTAGGTTGCTTCCGCGTAGTTCGAGTGGGTTGTCGAACCCTGAACACCAACAGATTTACCGGCAAGCGCTTCCTTGGTCACGCCCGTGATATCGGTGTCTTTCGGCGCCGCAATGGCTGGCGGCGTGTTGTAATATTTATTGGTGAAGTCGACTTTTTCCTTGCGCTCGTCGGTGATCGACATGGACGCGATAATGGCATCGAACTTTCCGGCCTGAAGTGCGGGAATGATGCCGTCCCAATCCTGGGTAACGAATTCACATTCAGCTTTCATCTCTTCGCACAGCGCCCTGGCGATATCGACGTCAAAACCAACCAGGCTGCCATCGGCCTCAAGGTTGTTGAAAGGCGGGTAGGCACCTTCGGTTCCGATTTTCAGTTTCATCATGTCGTCGGCCTGCACCGCGCCCAGCGACAGGGCTATGGCTGCCGCCGCGAGGGAAATCCTCTTAAACATGCTCTTGGTACTCCTCACTTGATTATTTGGAACCAGCCCAACTGACGCGCAGGCCGGATGCACCGGCGGCCTCCCGTGCCGCCGGGCTGGCCTGATATTCCCACTATTTGAGGTATTTGCAACCTGTATTGCGCTTTCGGTCCGATAACCGGCAGGCGGGCGGCTTACCAAGGGTGAGGGAAAAGTCTGCTGCCATGGTGCCAATATTTCGCCGAGCCGGCACCATTTCAGGTATTTGGCCACGGCGGAACCGGTTTGATGACGGCACCATTCCCAGCCGGGCAATCGCGAGTGGTTATTTCCGATAAGCCAGCAACATCAATTGGATAGCAGTAAAAATTCAGGAATTGATTCCGAATTCGGAAAACGGGATAAACGAGACGGGCTCACCTTCTGCAACCGATGTGACATGCTCCGGCAGATCGATAAAACCGTTGGCCTGGCGCAGGCCCGAGATAAGTCCCGAGCCGTCGCGTTGAAACTTCCGCGCCACCGGAGCTCCATTTTCACCGGCCTCAAGCCATCCGCGCAGGAATTCGCGGCGGTCGGGCTTTTTCTTGCTGATCGCAAAACCGGCGGGCACCGGGACACGCAGCGGTGGAACCGGGTTTCCGCCGCCAAGTACCGTAATTGCCGGGCGCCCGTACATAAGGAAGCACACGAAGGCAGCGACGGGATTGCCGGGCAGGCCGAGGAACACGCAGTCGCCAATCTGGCCGACACTCATCGGCCGGCCTGGTTTGATTGCCACCTGCCAAAGATGACGTTTTCCCAGTTTGTCGATTGCTTCAATGATATGATCTTCCTCACCCAGGGAAGCGCCACCTGTCGTGACGATCAGGTCATGGCCGGCGGCCGCCAGCGCGATCTGCTTTTCGATTTCAGTGAAACTGTCTGCAACCACTCCAAGATCGGTGATCAAAACCGGAAGTGATTGTGCCAATGACTTCAACATGATGCGGTTGGAATCATAGACAAGTCCGGGAGCGATACTTGTCCCTGGCTGAATTATTTCATTACCGGTCGACAACAAGGCAATACGCAGCCTTTTGTGCATCGAGACCGATCCCACACCAAGCGAAGCCAAGGCCGCCAGTTCCTGCGGTCGCAGCCGGGTACCTGGACCGACAACGCTGTCACCGCTGCGGAGATCCTCTCCCGACTTTCGGCAATTGGCACCGGGTTTGAGGCCCTCGGGAACGGATATGATTGCTCCGCCGCCCGTCACATCACAGTCTTCCTGCATGACGACGGTATCGGCACCGGACGGCATGCGGGCGCCAGTGAAAATCCGCACAGCGCCTCCCGGTGGCAAAATGTGGTCCTCGATGTCACCGGCGGTAATGCGATCGGTAACGGGAAATCTGCCCCGGTTCGCCAAATAGTCGAGATGGGCGAATGCATAACCATCGACGGCTGAATTGTCATGGAGCGGCACGTTGCGCGGCGCGGTAATGGTTTCAGCCGAGTAGCGTCCGGCCGCGTCTTCCAAAGGCAGTTTTTCGACACCGGCTACTGCGGAAAGACGACCGGTAATCAGAGAAATACATTCATCGTGCCTGATCCTGTCCTTGTCATGCAGGAAACAGTCGTCGAGAAGCTTCCGGTCAGCCATCCGCAGATTTCTTGCGGGTTTCCGCAAGTCCGGTCATGGCCTCCACAAAGTCCGCAATCTGCGGGATGTCGTCGATGGCAAAAACCGGCAGGTCATCGTTTTCAACGATGTGGTCAGCCGCTATGGCCACAATATTCGGATCCTGTGCAGAAAGTGGCCGGGTGTCCTTTGCCGTCAGGCGCCGGGCTTCGATCTTTTGGTGACGCTCGCGTTTGTAGCCTTCGACCAATATCAGATCGCAGGGCGCAAGCCGGTCGAGGATGTCCATAAGCGGGGGTTCCTGATTGCCCTGCAATTCGTGCATCAGCGCCCAACGGCGTCCAGATACGATGGCGACTTCCGATGCTCCAGCTTCGCGATGCCGATAGCTGTCGGTTCCCTCATGGTCGATATCGAAGGCATGATGGGCATGTTTAACGGTCGAAATTTTCCAGCCGCGAGCGGTCAATTCGGTGACCAGCTTGCTGGTGAGCGTTGTTTTTCCGGAATTTTTCCATCCGGTAATTCCAAAAATGCGCTGGGTCATTGGTTGGTTTCGTTCACTAGCTGCTCAGCATGCTTCAGATCTGCTGGCGTGTTTGCATTGAAAAACGGGTCGATTTCACTCAGTCCCAATCGGATGGGGGGGAAGTCAACAATATCATTGTCATGCCTGTCCACCCAGGCCAAAACCTTTCTGGTTTGCGTCTGCGCCATCCACGAGGCGAGGTCAGTGCGCAAGGAAACCGGCCACAGACCGAAAACCGGATGCGTACGCCCAGACGATGAAGCCAGAATAATGCTTCCACTCCGGCCGGCGTTGACCTCTGTCAAGCGAGCGCAAAGTGCCGACGGGAAAAACGGTGTGTCTGAAGCTGCAGTCACGATATGTGTCATTTTTTCCGATGACGCCCAATCCAATCCGGCGAGTATTCCGGCAAGAGGTCCGGCAAAGCCTGCAATGCTGTCTGATAGCACCGGCAAACCGAAGGCGGAAAAACGCTGCGGGTCGCCATTGGCATTGATGGCAAGCGCAACGCATTGGGGGACCAGCCGATGGACGACGTGACCGATCATCGGTTTGCCGCCCAATGTCATCAGGCTCTTGTCGCCTGAACCCATTCTGCGCGAAAGACCGCCGGCCAGAATGACACCGCCAACAACCGGGATCATTCGGCAGCCTCGTGACTTGCACTTTTGCGGTCTGTGTTGTTTTCGTCGACCGACCCGGTGTCTGGCGCATCGAAAATAATCCTGTCGTGACCGGCAAGCGCGATAAAGCGTCTGCCGCGAGCCCGGCCAATCAACGTAAGGCCTGACTGTTTAGCAAGTTCCACGCCCCATGCAGTGAAGCCCGACCTCGATACGAGGATGGGAATGCCCATCAATACCGTCTTGATGACCATTTCCGAGGTCAACCGCCCGGTCGTGTAGAATATCTTGTCGTCCGGCGGGACGTTGTTAAGCAGCATCCATCCGGCAATCTTGTCTACCGCATTGTGCCGACCGACATCTTCCATGTAAACCAGCGGCCGGTCCTTCGAACACAGAACACAGCCATGTATCGCGCCAGCCTCCAGGTATAGGCTCGGCGTGGTGTTTATTTTCCGGGTCAGGGCATAGAGCCACGAGGTTTTCAACCTGGCATCCGCCGAAAGGGTGATATCATCGAAGTTTTCCATGACATCGCCGAAAACCGTGCCCTGCGCGCAACCCGATGTCCTTACCTTCTTTTGCAGTTTGGTCTCGTAATTCGTCTCGCGTTCCGTGCGGACGACCACAACGCCCAGGTCGTCATCGTAATCGATGGCCGTGATGCGATCGTCGCGCCGCAGCATGTTCTGATTGACCAGATAGCCGGCCGCCAGCAATTGCGGGTGGTCGCCAATTGTCATCATTGTGACAATTTCCTGACGGTTCAAATAGAGCGTAAGGGGCTTCTCCGTGACGACCCTTGTCGTCACGGCGGTTCCGTTGTGATCAATGCCCTGAACCTCGCAGGACAAGCGATTATCCGACGCATCCGGCCTTACCAGGTAGTCGCTGAAGCTGTCGTCATGTTCAGTCATAGGGATGCCGGTCACTCCACTGCAAGAAGTCTCTCAACATGGAGAACATACAATGTCGCAATAATACCGGCAATTGCCGACAGGAACATCAGCAACACCAACGGCATTCCCGTTGAACCCGGTTCAAGCAGCAAGCCAGCGATCACT
>JAHEGF010000271.1 GCA_024645155.1 Phyllobacteriaceae bacterium
CCGCTCCATGCGCCGGACAAGGTATTCAGCGATCTGCGGCTCGATCCCGATCTGGCGATCGGCAAACAGTTTGGTGATAACGCCGCTGAGCAACAGATCGTCGGGCTCGCCGATGTTTATCACCGATGCGGTTTTTAACCGCGAGATCAGGTCCGGCAAGCGGATTTGCCATGTGGAAGGGTGCGATCGTGCTGTCATCAGGAGCGATCCGCCCATCTCGCGCAGCAGATTGAGCAAATGAAACAGGCCGGTTGGATCGAGTGATTTCGAATCGGATTCCTCGATCAGGACATTTCCGGGACTGCCCTGCAAATCAGCAAGAAACCGTTCGATCCGGGCACCATCGACCAGCCTTGCACCGGATCGCTCACACCAGATCGAGGCGAGATGCGTCTTGCCCGATCCGGCTGGTCCGACAAGGATGCCAACCGGTGATGGCCACGATGGCCACTGCTCGATGAATTGCGCAGCTTCGTGATTTGCCGGCGTGACGATCAGATCATCACGCGTCAGTGCAGGTTCATGGCCCAGCGCAAATGGCATCTGCCGCGGTTTGTCACGATCTGGCATCGGATGGGGAACCTTCAAACTTTTTCTATTCCTCGGCCGCCGGCCCGTGGCCCTTGTAGTATGGAGATTGCATATAACGGCCCAGTGCGAACCGGGTCAGCACTCCAACAGCCGCAGCCGCAGGCACGGCGACCAGCATGCCGACAAATCCAAACAGCGAGCCAAAAGCAAACAGCGCAAACATCAGCCATACCGGATGCAACCCGACTCGGTTGCCGACCAGCTTGGGCTGCAAAACATTGCCTTCGAGGAACTGGCCCGCGAAAAACACCGCAGCAACTGCAAGAATATTGATCCAGTCTGGCCAAAACTGAATGAACGCCACCGCCAAGGCCACAACAAGGCCAACGGTCGAGCCAACATAGGGAATGAAACTGATCAGACCCGCAAACAGGCCGATCAGCAAACCGAAATTCAAGCCGGCAAAGGTCAGTCCGATTGCATACATGATGCCCAGGACAAGGCAAACGGATCCCTGACCACGCACGAATCCGGCGATCACGTTGTCGATGTCACCGGCAATCTGACGGACGGTACCGAGGTGATCGCGCGGAACCCAGCCATCGATACGGGCAATCATGCGGTCCCAATCGTTGAGCATGTAAAACGCGACGACCGGTGTCACTACAAACAGGGCCGCGATATCGAGCAACGCCTTGCCGGAGCTCCACACCGACTGGAACAGCGTGGAAAGGAATCCGGCACCCTGGGTAATCAGCGTGTTCAAGCCTTCGCGGACGGCATCGGCATTCACGCCGATTGTCCGTTCCAGCCATACGGGGTCAAAGCTGGTCACCAGGCTCTGGATCGTTGCAACATAGTCCGGCAAACGGCCGAGCAGGTCGACGAGCTGGGTCGCCAGAATTGGAATGACCAGCATCAGCACAATCACAAAAAGGATAAGGAATGCCACCAGGATGACGATGGTTGCCATCAGGCGGGAGAACTTCATGCGTTCCAGTCGGTCTGCGACGGGATCGAGGAAATAGGCAAGTGCCATGCCGGCAACAAACGGCAGCAGGATGGACCGGAACAGATAGAGGAAGAACGCCATGATGATGGCGGTGACCAGCCAGAACCTTATCTGGCGGCGCAACACCGCATTCAGATCGGTCCGGGATTCGGCTTCAGCTAGATTCTTTGTCATCGGCTTCTTCACCCGCATGCCTGATCCAGGTGACCAGATAGGCAGCGGCAGAGGCCACCGTCAACACCGCACTGATCACCACTAGCAAATTGCGCAATGCGATAAAAGGCGATGCAAACGCAAGTTCGGTCAGCACGAATGCGACCAGTATGATCTGTACGGCCGTGTTGGCTTTTGAAACAAACAACGGCTTCATCGCCAACGGATTTCCCATGACCGTTGCCAGCATTACTGCCCCGACAATCAGCGTGTCGCGAGATACCGCAAGGATTACCAGCCACAGCGGCAATTCACCCAGATAACCCAGCACCACAAATACCGACACCAGCATGACCTTGTCGGCGACTGGGTCGATATAGGAACCGAGTTCGGAGCGTTGATCAAACTGCCGGGCTATAAAACCGTCAACACCGTCCGAAATTCCGGCGACGAGAAATGTCAGCAACGCCCACCCCAATGCTCCGGTCAGCAAGGCATAGATAATTGCCGGAACCAGCATGAAGCGGAGGATGGTGATGATATTTGGTATTGTCACTTTGTCTCGGCTCTTTGTGGTCCCGGGAACCGACAATGGCGATTGTTCCATGCGACTTCAAGTGGCGCCGGACGGTGCAGACCGTATATTGTTTGTCGATAGCCGGTGATCATCCTTGCGGCTTGCCGGTGATCGTGCAATGAGCCAATCTTCCAGGAGACACTGCGGAGGGCCGCATGGGCGGACAGGAAAAAGGTCTTACCTATGCAGACGCCGGCGTTGACATCAATGCCGGCAACCGGTTTGTCGACCTGATAAAACCGCTGGTGCGATCAACCCGGCGCAAGGGCGCCGACAGCGAAATTGGCGGATTTGGTGGTGTTTTCGACCTGAAAGCGGCAGGTTTTGCCGATCCGGTACTGGTTGCCGCCAATGATGGCGTCGGAACCAAGCTGAAAATTGCGATCGAAGCAGGCATTCAAAATACTGTAGGTATCGACCTGGTTGCAATGTGCGTCAACGACCTTGTTGTTCAGGGCGCCGAACCACTGTTTTTCCTCGACTATCTGGCGACCGGCAAACTGGATCCCGAGTCCGCCACTGCGATAGTCGAAGGAATTGCCGAGGGCTGCCGTCAGGCAGGCTGTGCACTGATCGGCGGTGAAACCGCCGAAATGCCAGGCATGTATTCTGCCGGCGACTATGACCTTGCCGGATTTGCCGTCGGTGCTGCCGAACGTGGCCAATTGCTGCCGACGGACGATATGGCAGACGGCGACATCATCCTCGGGCTGGCGTCATCCGGCCTCCACTCCAACGGTTTTTCGCTTGTCAGGCGGATTGTAGCCGAAAGCGGTTTGACGCTTTCTTCCGATTCACCGTTTGCGCCCGGCAAGACACTTGGCGAGGCGTTGCTTGAACCGACGCACATCTACGTCAAGCCCCTGCTTGAAGCGATGCGCTCGACCCATGGCATTAAGGCGCTGGCGCATATCACGGGCGGCGGTTTTACCGACAACATTCCACGAGTGCTGAACGCCGGATATGCCGCCAAAATCGACCTCGGCAGTTTGGACGTCAGCCCGGTCTTTTCCTGGCTTGCCAAGACCGGCAATATCGAGCCGGCGGAAATGCTGCGCACTTTCAACTGCGGAACCGGAATGGTCGCCGTTGTTGCGGAAGGCCAGGCGGCACAAGTGGCGGCTGTATTGCAGGCACTGGGCGAAACAGTAACACCGATTGGACGTGTGCGCCCCAGTCGCAGCGACCGGATTGTGTATCTTGGAGAGCTTGACCTTTGAATGACCGCCGGCGCAAACGTGTAGTGGTGCTGATTTCCGGACGCGGTTCCAATCTGAACGCACTGCTCCACGCCGCCATAGATCCAGCCTATCCCGCCGACATAGCCGGCGTCATTTCCAACAAGGCTGCGGCCAAAGGCCTCGAATCGGCGGCAAGCCACAATGTGCCCTGTGTGGTGGTTTCAGAAGATGACTATGAGACTCGCGAAGATCACGACGATGCCATCGATGAAACATTGCGGTCAATGAAGGCGGAATTCGTCTGTCTTGCGGGTTACATGCGGCTTCTGTCGCCGGCATTCGTAAAGAAATGGCAGGGTCGGATGATTAATATACATCCCGCGCTGCTGCCCGCTTTCAAGGGGCTCAACACCCATGCGCGTGCACTGGCATCGGGTGTTCGCATTCACGGGTGCACGGTCCATTTCGTTACGGCGGGAATGGATGAAGGCCCGGTAATCCTGCAGGCCGCAGTGCCGGTTCATTCAAAAGATACGGAAGAGACGCTTGCGGAACGGGTACTGAAAGCCGAGCATCTGGTCTATCCGCGGGCGCTGGCAATGATTGCCCAGGGCACGGTGCGCATGGCAAGCGGCCAGACGATGTTTACCGGCAGTGAGGAAATAGCGGACCCGCAAATCATGATTTCACCGGGCATGCGCGATAAAGCGCGAAGCACATAGCGGCAATAAAACAGAGGGGTCATGGAATGATCGCCGGATGTGGCATGGTTGGGATACACGTGAAAATTCCGATTCCTACGAGAAGGACTTTCGTACGGAAGTGATCCTCGGCATACTGGCCAAATGCATCAAAGGGATTAAGCGTATAAAGCTGATGGGGGGTGAAAACGCAAGTGAGGTCGAGTTTTTGACCACTGCTTGGTTCGACGGCAGGGGCACAATAAAGTTGTTTATCGTGTAGGATTACGAAATCGCATGTGTTCCTGACAACGGGCGCCATGTATACAAGCGCTTTCACGAACGCTCGCAAAACTACAGGGTTATGGAAAACCTGCAAAACGAATAAGACGCTG
>JAHEGF010000055.1 GCA_024645155.1 Phyllobacteriaceae bacterium
TTAATTCGGCCGCAGCAGCCGAAAGGGCAAGTTGTTCGGTGAGGATGCGGCACGATCCCATGTCGGCTAGGCTTATTTTCGCGGCAGCACGCAAAACGTCGGCAGTGCGCTGTCCGGCCGGTCCAAGTTGCTCGGCGATCTCGTCGATGACTTCCTCGACCAGGCCGGGTTTCTTTTCCAGAACTCTTGCAAGATCGAGCGCCATGACATTTCCCGACCCTTCCCAGATCGCGTTGAGAGGTGCCTCGCGGTAGTGCCGGGCAAGCTGCCCATCCTCGACGTATCCGTTGCCGCCGAGGCTTTCCATCGCCTCGTTGATTACGCCAGGCGCAAGTTTGCATACCCAGTATTTGACAACCGGTGTCATGGCCCTTGCAAAAGCGGCATCGCGCCGGTTTTCCGCCGCATTGTCAAAGGCGCGCGCCAGGCGAAATGCCAGGGCACTGGCGGCAGCGACATCAAGCGCGACATCGGCAAGCACGCGTGCCATCAACGGTTGTTCGACCAGTGTTTTTCCAAAAACGCGGCGGTGCCGGCAATGATGAACGGCTTCGGCCAGCGCGGCACGCATCAGTCCGGCAGAACCCACCGCACAGTCGAGCCGCGTCAGCGTCACCATGTCCATGATTGTCTTGATGCCCTGCCCCGGTTCGCCAACCATGCGTCCGAGTGTGTTGTCGAATTCAACCTCTGATGAGGCATTGGAGCGGTTTCCGAGCTTGTCTTTCAGGCGCTGAAGCTGCAACCCGTTGCTGCTGCCATCAGGCAAAAGTCTCGGCACCAGGAAGCAGCTGTTGCCCTCGCCGGTCTGCGCAAGCATGAAGAATGCGTCCGACATCGGCGCCGACATGAACCATTTGTGTCCGCTGAGACGGTGCGACCGGTTGTCGGCAGGTTCAGCCGTGCTCTGATTGGCACGGACATCGGTACCACCCTGTTTCTCGGTCATGCCCATACCGATGGTCAGGCCGGCCTTCTCGGCAACGGGACGGTTTGACGGATCATATTTCCGCGTGACAACCCGCGGCAGCCATTCGTTGAATATCTCGGGCGTGGTCATCATGGCTGCAAGCGAAGCGTTGGTCATCGTGATCGGGCACAAGTGACCGAGCTCCAGTTGCGACATCAGGTAAAACCGGATTGCCCGTGCCTGATGACGAATGCCGCCCTCGCCGTTGTTTTCTTCCCAAATGGATGAATGCAGGCCTGCCGAAACCGACCGGCGCATCAGGGCATGATAGGCCGGATGGAATTCGACATGGTCTGCGCGGCGGCCTTGACGGTCATGCGTTTTCAAAACCGGCGTATACACGTTGGCCAGCCGGGCCATTTCCTGGGCGTCTGGCGACAATACGTACTTGCCAAGCGTATCGAACCCGGAACGCACCGATTCGTCCGCAATGTCGGAAATCTGCGTCAGCAACGGATCGCCACGCCATGCGTTTGCCCCGGTCAACGGCGGCGGCTGGTTTGTCACTTCATGGTTTGCCACGGATCTAAACCCCGGATTTCTTGATATGCATACCCTGTTACCGCCTTGATAGGCCGGGTCATCTTCCATTTCCACGGCAAAATTCGTTGGACGGTTGCGCAAACGAACTTGCCGAGTGCCCGGTTCCTCCATATAGGAACCGCTTGACATGAACACAGTCAACACTTTCCCGCTTTTTGCTCCCCGGCATCTGCTCGGAATAGACGGCCTTTCGCCCGCCGAGATAAACCTGTTGCTGGACCGCGCTGAAGCCGCAGTATCCGTTTCGCGACAGGCGGAGAAAAAGAAATCGGCGCTGCGCGGAAGAACGCAGATCAATCTGTTCTACGAGGCCTCGACGCGGACACAGTCGTCTTTCGAACTTGCCGGCAAACGTCTTGGTGCCGACGTCATGAACATGTCGGTGGCCAGTTCGTCGGTAAAAAAGGGCGAGACACTCATCGATACGGCGATCACGCTGAATGCGATGCGGCCCGATATCCTGGTCATTCGCCACTCCTCGGCCGGTGCGGCGGCACTACTTGCGCAAAAAGTCGGCTGCTCGGTGGTCAATGCCGGAGACGGCGCCCACGAACATCCCACACAGGCGCTCCTGGATGCACTGACGATCCGCCGTGCAAAGGGCCGGATCGCCGGCCTGACAATTGCCATTTGCGGTGACATTTTGCATTCGCGTGTGGCACGATCCAACATCATCCTGTTGAACGCCCTGGGTGCCAATGTGCGCCTTGTTGCGCCTTCCACGCTTCTGCCCGCCGTCGCGCAAAGCATGAGCGGGGAAGTTCACACGACAATGGCTGCCGGGTTGAAAAACGCCGACGTCGTCATGATGCTGCGCCTGCAGCGCGAGCGCATGGCGGGATCGTTTGTTCCATCGGTACGCGAGTATTTCCGGTTTTTCGGCCTTGATGGCGAAAAACTTGCCTATGCCAATCCGGATGCCCTGGTCATGCACCCCGGCCCGATGAACCGTGGGGTGGAGATCGCCTCCGATATTGCAGACGGTCCGCAAAGCGCCATCCAGGAACAGGTGGAAATGGGGGTTGCCGTACGTATGGCGGTCATGGAGGCGTTGCTCGATCCGCGCCGTAACAAGGATGAGGGCGCGGCCGAATGAGCACCACCGTCCTGACAAATGCACGCATTGTCGATCCGGGCCAGGGCATCGACGAAACCGGTTCGCTGGTGATTGAAAACGGCCTTGTCGCGGGATCGGGTGCCGCAGCGGCCAATCAGGGAACTCCCGAAGGGGCTTCTTGTGTGGACTGCAAGGGGCTGGTCATCATCCCCGGCATCGTCGACTCGCAGGTGCATATCGGCGAGCCCGGCGCCGAGTACAGGGAAACCATAGCATCGGCGAGTGTTGCCGCTGCAGCCGGCGGCGTTACCTCGCTGGTGATGATGCCCGAGACCAATCCGGTAATCGATGATGTCTCGCTGGTGGAGTTTGTGCGCCGTACCGCGCGTGACGCGGCAATCGTCAATATCCACCCGTGCGCCGCCATCACCAAGGGTTTGCACGGCAACGAACTGACAGAAATGGGATTGCTGCGCGATGCTGGCGCGGTTGCCTTTTCGGAAGGACGCCGCACGATTGCCAGTGCGCTGGTCATGCGCAGGGCCCTTACCTATGCGCGCGACTTCGGTGCATTGATCAGCCATGCGACGCAGGATACGGATCTTGCATCTTCAGGTGTGATGAATGAGGGCCTGTTTGCAAGCTGGCTCGGATTGCCGGGTATACCGGTCGAAGCCGAAGTCATAGCCCTTGAGCGCGATCTCCGGCTGGCCGCACTGACCGGTGCCGCATACCACGCGAGCAGCATTTCAGCGGGCCTTGCTGCGTCAGCCGTTGCATCGGCCAAACAACAGGGCCTCGACGTTACCGCCGGTATTTCGATCAATCACCTATCGTTGAACGAGAATGATGTCGGTGAGTACCGGACCTTTTTCCGCATGGCGCCGCCGTTGCGTTCCGAAACCGATCGCCAGGCCATGGTCGAAGCACTGCGCAACGGAACAATCGACATCATCTCGTCGGCGCATGACCCGCAGGATGTCGACACCAAGCGCCTTCCGTTCCAGGATGCCGAACCGGGAGCAATTGGCCTGGAAACGCTTTTGGCCGCGACGCTGAGGCTCCATCACAATGGAGACGTTTCGCTGATGCGCCTGATTGAGGCTTTGACAAGCGCCCCGGCCCGGCGCTTCGGAATCAATGCCGGCACGCTCAAGAAAGGTGTGAAGGCCGACTTCGCAATCCTTGATCTCGATGAACCCTGGGTGGTTCGCAAGGAGGATATCCGCTCGCGCTCGAAGAATACCTGCTTTGACGACGCCAGGTTTCAGGGGCGCGTATTGCAAACCTGGGTTGCAGGGCGCAAAGTGTTCGACATCAAGGAAGACAAGTAATGCCCGATCCGATCAGTTGGCAGTATTCCTGGCCCTATCTGGCTACAGCATTGGTATTCGGATACCTGCTGGGATCGATTCCGTTTGGCATTGTCGTCACCCGCCTGGCGGGAAAGACTGATCCGAGAAAATCCGGTTCGGGCAATATCGGCGCAACCAATGTCCTGCGCGCCGGTGGAAAAGGCCTTGCTGCGGCAACGCTTCTCGGTGACATGCTGAAGGGGACGGTTGCGGTTCTTGCCGCCGGAATTTACGGACCCGACCCGTCTATCATGGCTGGCTTCGGCGCTTTCATCGGTCACCTGTTTCCCGTCTGGCTGAAATTTCGCGGTGGAAAGGGCGTCGCAACCTATATTGGAATCCTGCTTGGCATGTCGTTTGTAGGAGCCTCCGTCTTCGGTGCTGTCTGGCTGGCCATGGCGGCAATTTTCCGTTTTTCATCGCTTGCTGCCCTCGTCGCGGTATGTTGTGTGCCGGTGTATCTGTATGTGACCGGAAATGTTCAGATTGCCGAATTTTTCGCGATCCTGACTTTTCTCATCATTTTCAAGCATCGCGCCAATATCGGCCGCCTTTTGTCCGGGACGGAATCCAAAATCGGCAACAAGGGATGAGCGCCGACGGCGTTGGACTGAGTGACAGGCAACGCTTTAACTGGCTGCGCCTGATCCGCTGCGACAACGTCGGCCCTGCAACATTCCGCGACCTGATCAACCGGTTTGGATCGGCACAATCCGCGTTGGAGATGCTGCCGCAACTCAGCCGTCAGGGCGGGGCGCGCAAATCCATTCGCATACCATCGGAATCCGAAATCGAAATCGAACTTGAACGTTGCGACAAGGCCGGGGCGCGTTTTGTCGGCATCGGTGAACCGGACTATCCGCCGGTCCTGAGGGCTACCGAACAGGCGCCTCCCCTGCTTGCAGTCAAGGGTAAAGCAGACGTTTTCAAGATGCCGCCTGTGGCGATGGTGGGAGCACGTAATGCCTCGCTGGCGGGCGTCAAATTTGCGCAGAAGATCGCCGGCGATTTGGGGTCCGGGGGTTATTGTGTCGTTTCCGGACTGGCGCGCGGGATAGACACCGCAGCGCACCAGGGCAGCCTTGCAACGGGAACAGTCGCCGTTTTGGCCGGTGGACTCGATATTGTCTATCCGCCCGAAAACGATGCGCTTTACAAGTCAATTCCCAAAAGTGGCGGCGCGGTCGTTTCGGAAATGCCGTTTGGCTGGGAACCACGAGCACGTGATTTTCCGAGACGCAACCGGATCATTGCCGGATTGTCGCTCGGTCTTGTGGTTGTCGAGGCGGCGACACGGTCGGGCTCGCTCATTTCTGCGCGCCTTGCCGGCGAACTGGGCCGGGTGGTCTTCGCCATTCCCGGATCACCTCTCGATCCGCGTTCGCAGGGAACCAACGGCCTGTTGAAGAATGGCGCCACCATCGCCACGAATGCCACAGATATTATCGAAGTTATTCGGCCAATGACCGGGGCGCCGCCGGTTGCTCCCGAACACTTCGATGAACCGGCGGATTTTTCTTCGGCAACACCTCCCGATGACAGTCAGCGCTGTGCTGTCCTGACCGCGCTGGGGCCAACTCCGGTTGCGATCGACGAATTGATCCACCACACCGGCCTGCAGCCGGCGCAAGTGCACATGATCTTGTTGGAGCTTGATCTTGCAGGCCGAATTGAGCGCCATTCAGGCGGCACTGTCTCTCTTCTGTCGGGTGGCGCCCTGTTCTGATTGAAGGTTTCGAATTTCGTCGCTGGCCTCGATCAGCGCCATTTCAATCAGGTAACCGAGCATTCCGCCCGGGGCAGCGTCTGCCATATCCCTCAACTCACACAAAATTGCATATATATATCTGAGCGACTCGAGATCCGTTCCCTTGGCCGTCTTCATTTGTTGTTCCGCTTTCTGGCCGATTCGCACCCCGTACGCGTATCGGATATGGTTCCGCCCAGTTTCGCATTACAACTTTATATTGATGTAATCATAATAAATCTATCAAAGATTGCAACTCATTCACGAAACAATCGAACGGAATCGCAGATCATGGGCATCAAAATGTCCTGTCGCCCTTGACCCGGAGCCAAACCGCCGCCATTTGACAAAGCTGTTTTCCCGTCGCCGCGCAACATTTTCGCGGCAAGCTCACTGAAATTGTCAGGAAACCGTACAAACCATGGATGTTGTCATTGTCGAGTCGCCTGCCAAGGCCAAAACCATCAACAAGTACCTTGGCAAAGATTACAAGGTGCTGGCCTCCTACGGGCACGTGCGGGACCTGCCGCCAAAAGATGGTTCTGTTCGTCCCGACGACGAATTCTCGATGTCGTGGCAGGTCGACGCGCAGTCAAACAAACGTCTGAATGAAATCGTGAAAGCGTTGAAAGACGCCGACAGCCTCGTTCTTGCCACTGACCCTGACCGCGAGGGCGAGGCCATTTCCTGGCATGTTCTCGAAGTCCTCACGCAGAAAAAGGCCCTAAAGGACAAACCCGTCAGTCGGGTCGTGTTCAACGCCGTGACAAAAAGTGCGGTACTCGAGGCCATGGCCAATCCGCGCACCATTGATGATGCACTGGTTGATGCCTATCGCGCCCGCCGGGCGCTTGATTATCTCGTCGGCTTCACCTTGTCGCCCGTCCTGTGGCGCAAACTTCCCGGCGCGCGATCGGCGGGTCGTGTCCAGTCTGTGGCTCTGCGTCTGGTCTGTGACCGCGAGGGAGAGATCGAACGTTTCGTCCGCGAGGACTACTGGTTGATTTCGGCGGTCCTCAACACACCGCGCGATGAAACCTTCCCTGCCCGTTTGATCAGCTTTAACGGTGAGAAAAAACAGAAACTGGACATCAGGACAGCGGGGGAAGCAGCCACAATACGGGAAATGCTCGAAGGCGCGTCATTTTCCGTGAAGGCGGTCGAGGCCAAGCCGACCAAACGCAATCCGGCACCGCCATTTACAACGTCAACACTGCAGCAGGCCGCTTCGTCGCGGCTCGGATTTTCCGCCTCGCGCACAATGCAGGTCGCTCAGCGTCTTTATGAAGGCATCGATATCGGCGGTGAGACCACCGGCCTGATCACCTATATGCGGACGGATGGCGTGCAAATCGCCCCGGAGGCAATTGCCGAGGCCCGCAGGCAGATTGCAGGCGGGTTTGGTGACCGCTATGTCCCCGAGAAACCGCGCTACTATTCGACCAAGGCAAAAAACGCACAGGAAGCACATGAGGCGATCCGCCCGACGGATTTTTCCCGTACGCCCGATCAGGTGCGGAAATTCCTCGATTCCGAACAGGCCAAACTCTATGAACTGATCTGGAAACGCACGATTGCCAGCCAGATGGCAAGTGCGGAAATTGAACGCACGACCGTCGACATCGACGCCAAAAGGGATCGCGACACGGCGAACTTGCGTGCTGTCGGCTCTGTCGTTGTATTCGACGGATTTTTTTCGGCCTATGCTGACCGCAAGGACGAAGATACGGAAAACGATGATGAGCGCCGTCTTCCGCAGGTGCGGAACGGCGAGAACCTGAAACGCGAAACGATCGAGGTTACCGAGCATACGACTGAACCGCCGCCGCGCTACAGCGAAGCCTCGCTTATAAAAAAGATGGAGGAGCTTGGCATCGGCCGGCCGTCCACGTTCGCATCGACATTGAAAACGCTGGAAGACCGCGATTACATCACGGTTGAAAATCGTAAGCTGATGCCGCAGGCCAAGGGGCGCGTTGTCATCGGCTTCCTGGAAAGCTTTTTCAAGCGCTACGTCGAATTCGATTTCACCGCTTCAATGGAGGAGCAGCTCGACAAGATATCCGACGGCAAGCTTCAGTGGAAAGATGTGCTGCGCGATTTCTGGCAGGCGTTTTCGGCGGCGGTCGAAGAAATCAAGGAGTTGCGCGTAACCGATGTCCTGAACGCCTTGAACGAGGACCTTGCGCCGCTTGTGTTTCCAGCCCCGGAGGATGGCTCCAATCCGCGCGTCTGCCCTCGCTGTGGCGAAGGCTCCCTGTCGCTCAAGATGGGGCGCTATGGCGCTTTTGTCGGATGTTCGAACTATCCCGATTGCGGGTTCACCCGTCAGCTTGGCGAGCAGGGCGACCCGAACGGCAATGGCGAAAACGGAGAAAATGGCGCTAACATATTGGGCCAGGATCCCTATACCGATGAAGACGTGGCACTTAAAACCGGACGTTTTGGACCATATGTCCAGCGCGGAGAAGGCAAGGAAGCCAAGCGGGCCAGCCTCCCGAAAGGCTGGACGCCGGAAAGTATCGATCTCGAAAAGGCATTGGCACTGTTGTCGCTGCCGCGCGACATCGGCAAACATCCCGAAACCGGCAAGATGATATCGGCGGGGATTGGACGGTACGGCCCGTTTGTGCTGCATGATGGGGCATACGCCAATCTCGAAACAGCCGAAGATGTTTTTTCGATCGGCCTCAACCGCGCCGTAACCGTCATTGCCGACAAGGCCGCCAGGGGGCCGGGGCGTGGCCGCAACACGCCGGCAGCGCTGAAAGACCTTGGTGATCATCCCGATGGCGGAAAGATAACCGTCCGCGATGGCCGCTACGGACCCTACGTCAACCATGGCAGGATCAATGCCACCCTGCCAAAGGGCAAGGATCCCGCATCAGTGACCATGGAAGAGGCACTGGAGCTGATCGCGGCCAAGGCGGCAAAGGGCGGGAAGAAACCTTCCCGCAAAAGCAAGGCGAAATAGCTTGGCACGGCGCAACAAAGGCGGGCGCAGTTCCTCCGAACCAGCTGCGCTTCCAGATCGCGACACGATACTGAAATTTGTCGCCGACAATCCTGATCGCGCGTCGAAACGCGAAATCGCAAAGGCTTTCGCCATAAAAGGAAGCGATCGGGCGTATCTCAAGGACCTGCTGCGCACACTGGAAGAAGAGGGGTTGCTCGAGAAACGCCGCAAGCGCCTGACACGCCCCGGTGCCCTTCCCCATGTCAGCATGCTCGAGATTACCGGGCGTGACAGCGATGGCGGCCTGGTCGCGCAGCCTGCGGAATGGACAAGCGAACATGGTGACCGACCCCCGGTTATCGAAATACGTACCGGTCGCGACGATGCAAGGACACGTGCGGCGGGCGTCGGCAGCCGTGTCCTGGCAAAGGTGTTCCCGGCCGGTGAAAAAGGCGGCCCCGACTATACCGGGCGAATCATCAAGGTATTCGAGAAGAGCGAGCACGCGGTACTGGGCGTGTTGCGCAAACTCGATGATGGCACGGTACGCGCTGAACCCGTTGAACGCCGTCAGCCGGAACTGCTTGTCGACAGCGACCACCTGAACGGTGCAAAGCCCGGTGATCTTGTGGAAATCGAGCTGTTGAAAAGCGGGCGTTATGGCCTCGCCAAGGGCAAGGTTCGTACCATCATTGGCAAGCTGGACAGTGAAAAGGCGATCTCGATGATCGCAATTCACGCCCATGACATCCCCCATGTTTTCCCGCCTGAAGTCGTCGCCGAAGCCCAGCAGGCCAAAACGGCAACGCTGAAAAATCGCGAGGACTGGAGAAACCTGCCTCTGATCACCATCGACCCGGCCGACGCCAAGGACCACGACGACGCCGTATTTGCCGAACCCGATGGCGATGACCGCAATCCCGGCGGCCATGTCGTAACGGTCGCAATTGCCGACGTCGCAGCCTATGTGAAACCGGGATCGGCCCTCGACCGGGAAGCGCTCAAACGCGGCAACAGCGTTTATTTTCCCGATCGGGTTGTCCCGATGTTGCCGGAACGCATTTCCAACGACCTTTGTTCGTTGCGCGAGGGCGAAGACCGTCCGGCCCTGGCTGTTCGCATGGTCATTGCCGAGGATGGCCGGAAAATCCGCCACACATTTCACCGCGTGATGATGAAGTCTGCCGCAAAGCTTGCCTATCCGCAGGCGCAAGCGGCAATTGACGGCGTCCCCGATGACAAGACGGGCCCTCTGCTGGAGCCTGTCCTGCAACCCTTGTGGGCTGCCTATGCGTCCCTGAGAAGAGCCCGTGCCGCACGCGAACCGCTTGAACTCGATCTGCCTGAAAGAAAACTGGTACTGAACCCCGACGGTACGGTGAACCGCGTGATGACCCCGCCGCGCCTGGATGCCCACCGGCTGATCGAGGAGTTCATGATCCTGGCCAATGTGGCTGCCGCCGAAACCCTTGAGCAAAAAAAGCAGGTGTTCGTCTACCGGGTTCACGATGCCCCGTCATTGGCCAAACAGGAAGGCCTGCGCGAATTTCTTCAGACAATTGGAATGAGCCTCGCACGCGGAGCACAATTGCGGCCCGCCCAGTTCAACAACATTCTTGCGCGTGTTGCCGACAGTGAACATGTGACATTGGTCAACGAGGTTGTGCTGCGATCGCAAAGTCAGGCTGAATATTCACCCGCAAACATCGGTCACTTCGGCCTCAATCTGAAACGCTATGCCCACTTCACTTCGCCGATCCGCCGCTATGCCGACCTGATCGTCCATCGTGCCCTGGTTGGCGCGCTCGGTCTCGGCGAAGGCGCCATTACAGCCCATGACGAAGAAAGGCTGGAGGAAATCTCGGCATTCATTTCGACGACAGAACGGCGCGCCATGAAGGCGGAACGCGAGACCTACGACCGTCTCATCGCCAGCCACCTCGCCCGGCATGTCGACGAATCCTTCGACGGACGCATTTCCGGCGTTACCAAATCAGGCCTGTTCGTGCAGCTTCCCGCCTACGGTGCTGACGGCTTTGTTCCGGTTTCAAAACTTGAAGGCGACTACTATATCTACGATGAAGCATCGCACGCCCTGACCGGCGAGCGCACCGGCAAAGGGTTCCGGCTCGGCGATGAAGTGGTCGTCCAACTGGTCGAGATTGCCCCTTTGGCGGGCGCAATGCGTTTCGCTATGCTAAGTGAACCCCGGCAAATGCCCAAGGCGACGCGTTCCTATCACAAATCCAGGTCGAAAATGCGCGCCGGAAAAAAGCGACCCACCCGGAGAAGGCGATGACATTCAAGACACTGGCACCGGAACATCGTCAAAAGCCGGTTCACCGGCCGGTCCTTCCGGCAATACTGCAGGGATTTCTCGGAAACTGCCCGCAATGCGGTACGGGGAAACTGTTTGGCCGATTTGTTAAAACCAATGACACCTGCGCAACCTGCGGCAACGAGTTTCACCACCATCGCGCTGACGACTTGCCGGCATATCTGGTCATACTCATTGTCGGCCACATAGTCGTAGGCGCGGCCATGGCCGTTCAGATGACCACTGATCTCGGCATGTGGTGGCATCTGGCAATCTGGATACCGATCGTGATCTTGGCAGCGGTGTTTTTGTTGCAACCGGTAAAAGGAGCGGTCATTGGACTGCAATGGGCGTTGTACATGCATGGATTTGGTGGCGATACTGAAGAAGAAAATCAGGAGCTTCATCTGAAATGACGACCAAACACATCATGACCCGAGCCGAAGTGGACAAGGCGGAATCCAAGGATTTCGCGCTAGGCGGCAAGCCGATGCGCCCGCGCGATGCGGCAACGCTCATCATGCTCGACCGGTCAAACGGCAAACCGCATGTCCTTTTGGGTAAGCGCCACGAAAAACATGCATTCATGCCCGGCAAGTTCGTTTTCCCCGGGGGGCGCACTGATCCTCACGACGGCCAGATCGCCGTTGCTACCGGGTTGCATCCGGAAGAGGAGCGGAAGCTGCTGACGTTGGCGGGAAGCCGCGCAAATGCGACGCGAGCCAAGGCCATTGCCATGTCCGCGGTTCGTGAAACCTACGAAGAGGCAGGCCTGCTGATCGGCAAAAAGGCGCCATTTTCAACCAACCGGCCAGCCTGGGAAGGTTTTGCGCAGGCCGGCGTCACACCGTCGCTGTCCGAAATGAGATTGGTCGCCCGCGCCGTAACGCCTCCCGGCCGTGTTCGCCGGTTTGATACACGGTTTTTCTCGATATGGCGGGACGAAGTCGCCGTCGAACTTGCCGATGGCGGTCCGACCAACGAATTGCAGGAACTGGTGTGGCTTCCCCTGCCACAGGCCCGTGATCTCGATATACCGATGATCACACGCACGATACTCGACGAACTCGAAAAACAGCTCGCAGCCAATCCAGATCTCGAACCGGGTACACCGGTCCCCTACTTCCGGATGCTGCATGGACGGTTTGTCCGCGCCACCCTTTAACCGGATACTTCCATGGCGAATGATGCCTCACCGACCGCCACGGCCGCTATCAAGTGGCGGGCGGTCTTTGCGGCTGTCGCGGCAATCAGTGTCGTTGGCACGGCTATCGGTTTCGGTATGCCGCTGTTGTCGATCATTCTTGAATCCAGGGGCTATTCGGCCACCCTGATTGGCGCCAATACCGCAACTGCGGGCATTGCTGCGATAGCAACGGCACCTGTTGCGACAAGAATCGCTGCAAAACTGGGCTTTGTTCGCACAATGCTGGCAATGCTTTTGCTTGCCGGGGTGTCAGCACCTGGTTTCTATTTTTCCGAGGCCCTGTCGATGTGGTTTCTGCTGCGGTTTACGCTGCATGTGGCGCTGACAATGCTCTTCATCCTGTCTGAGTTCTGGATTGTCGACAGCGCGCCGGCCCACCGCCGCGGCCTGGTGCTTGGGATCTATGCGACGGTCCTGTCGATCGGCTTTGCGACCGGGCCATGGCTGCTGTCAATCACCGGCAGCACAGGGTTTCTTCCGTTTGCGGTGATCACGGCGCTATTGGTGGCGGCCGCCGGTCCTGTGTTTCTGGCAAAAAACCAGCCGCCTGCAATGCACGCAAGCGCACAAGCCCGAGTGTTTACGTCGTTCCTGTTTGCCGCTCCGGCAGCGACGGCGGCGGTTTTTGTGTTTGGCGCAGTGGAAACCGGCGGGCTGTCGCTTCTGCCCATCTATGGTCAGCAAACCGGGTATTCTGAAGCTGAAGCAGCCCTGCTAATTTCCATGCTTGGTCTCGGCAATGTTGCATTGCAAATACCGATCGGCCTGCTTGCCGACCGGGTCGCCGACAAGCGGTTTCTGCTTGCCGCATGCGCAGCCATTGGCTTGGCCGGATCCCTATTGCTGATCCGCTTCAGCGGTAATTGGACGGCAACTGCAATTGTGCTGTTTATCTGGGGCGGCGGCGTAGCCGGTCTTTACACGGTCGGGCTGGCGCACTTGAGCGCAAAACTGGACGGCCTTGATCTGGCTTCGGCCAATGCAGCGTTCATATTCTGTTACGCGCTGGGAATGCTTGCCGGGCCGCAACTGATGGGATTTGGCATGGATTATTCCGGGCCTGACGGTTTTGCCCGCGTACTCGCCGCATTCTTCGTCGCATACATCGTGTTTGTCGCTTCAAGGATGGTGGTTTCGAGGCAGCACACTTGACTTTCACAAGCTGATCTATATGTGTCGCGCCAGATTTTGCGCCCGCGAATGGTTTGTACCCGGCGCACCTATTATTCGAAAATCGCAGGACCAATTCCATGGCCAAGGCTACAACGATAAAGATCAAGCTGCTGTCGACTGCTGATACCGGTTTCTTCTACGTGACAAAGAAGAACAGCAGGACGATGACCGACAAGATGACAAAACGGAAATACGATCCGGTTGCCAAGAAACACGTCGACTTCAAGGAAGCCAAGATCAAGTAGGGTCGCAAGACCAGACCGGGCTACAAGCAACGCCGCCCCTTCAGGCGGCGTTATGCATTTGGATCAGGGCCCATTGCTCTCAGACGCATCATCGCCACGATTCCCAAGGCCGGTCCGATTGCCAGCGCTGCAAGAACGAGCGGCCAGCCGAATTTTGCAGCGGCAACCGGCGTCAGCTGTACGGTGGCAAATGTCAGCGCAAATCCCAACGCGGTCTGCAATGTCATCAGGCTGCCGGCATGGTCCGGCCGCGATGCATCGGCAACCAGCGCGGAAAACTGTGCCGAATCCGGGATAACCGCAATTCCCCACACCACGACAATTGCAAACATCAGCCAGATCGGCCCGCCGAACGCCAGGCCCGACGCAATAGCCGAGGCGCCGCTTACGGCCATGGCAACAATGGTAACCTCGGCTTTGCCGATCCGGTCGGCAACCCGGCCCGCATAGACGCAGGAAACCGCACCCGCCGCGATCACGGTAAACGCGGTGATTTTCGCCAATTGTGCCGCTTCCGGCGCAGGCATCCGCATTGCGTAGGACGCCGATGTCGCCGCCGCGATCCAGGCCCACATGGAAAACAGTTCCCACATGTGGCCGAGATATCCGGCATAGGCGAGGCGAACCCGCCGGTTGGTCCACGCTTCGGTCACGACGCTTGGATCGAAACGGCTGGCAACGCCATGATAGGGACCGGTTTTGGCGAACAATACAACCAGGCCGCCAACGCATGCGGCAATCGAAGCCACCCAAACGGTAAACCGCCAATCGACGCCTCCCGCATAGGAAATCAGGTAGGGCATCGCATTGCCGAGCGTCAAGGCACCAACAAGTGCACCGACAAGAAAGCCGCGGTCTTCTTTTCCCCAGCCGACGGCGATTTTCATACCCACCGGGTAAACGCCGGCAAGCAGCGCACCTGTCAAAAACCGTGCTGCCACGGCCGTGGCGCTGTCGGGACTGGCGATCAGCAATACCGCATTTGCTGCCGCTGCCGCGATCGCGGATGCCGCAAACACAAACCGCGGATCTAGCCTGTCGGGAATACCGAAATATGCCGATGTCAGCGCACCGACGACAAAACCTGCCTGGACGCCGCTCGACAAGGCCGCCTGCTGAAAAGGTGAAATATCGACCTCGCGGATCATGTCCGGGAGAATGGCCGCGGATACGAACCACAGGCTCATCGCCACGACTTCGGCAAACAGCAGCAGGCCGAGCGAATACCATTTGGAGCCGACAATTGTCATCGCGGCACCGCGCCGGAAATTCGCGCGGCCGCCTGAAACCATTGGCACCGGTCACTTGAGGCCAATATGGCTGGTGAAAGAAAATGGGGGCCGGTCGGCGATCTGGCAGCGGTACGAGGAGGCCACTTTATTGCCAGTGCCGGCCGGCCGGCCCCATGGACCCAGGAGATGCGGCGGACCTGAGCATCATGGGGGTTTGCAAGCCAAACGGGGATTATTTCACTATTGCCTCTGCCCCGTCTGGCAATCCGTGACTGCAGATTTGCGCAACATGCGTTAAAAATCAATACTTTCTTAACCACATTCCGAATCGTTTTGAAAAGAAGGTAAACGTTAGGCAATGCTGAAATAGCCGGCCCGGCAGAAATGGAGCCTGTCCACCTGGAATTGTATTCCATGTCAATGCAGGGCAACCGGATCACGCGTCAGGTTCTTGTCTTCGAGTTCCCGCAGGTAGGCGGCCCATCGTTCCTCTTTCTCGCAACCGAGTTCGTGGAGATACCGCCAGCTGAAAATCCCCGTCTCATGCAGATCGTCAAACACGATACGCACGGCGTAATTTCCAACCGGCAGTATTTTCATGATTTCCACGTTGCGTTTCCCGCCGACCGTTACCCGCTGATCGGGCGAATGGCCCTGCACCTCGGCGCTCGGGCTCATCACACGCAGCATTTCTGCCGGAATGACCAGCGGTCCGGTTTCCGCAAAAGTCACGGTCAGACTTTTTCGGTCCCTGGAAACGCGAAGTTCGCTTGGTGCGCTCA
>JAHEGF010000056.1 GCA_024645155.1 Phyllobacteriaceae bacterium
GCGATTGACCGACAATTTTCGGATGAGTATGACGCCGGCCTCGCCCGTAAGAGGCAAGTCGATGCGCGCGTTGGTGATATTGATTTGCCGGGTCGCCCGTTCGTCAAAAGCCGCAACAGCACGTCGGACAGCAGCAAAGACCGCATTGTAAACCTTGTCGGTACCAATCAAACCGCTGTCGTCTGTAATTCCGGTCAGCACCCCGTCGCCGGAACCGCTGCTGACGCCTGCAACAACCTGAATCCCGTCAACATTGATACTGGAAATTTCCAGGCGCCCGGCGAGCAGCGCCAGCGGAGCCAGGCCGAGACGGATTTCTTCAACCGCACCGAGTGCCACACCATCAACCTTGTTGGTGAGACGAACATTGCTGACATCAACGGAGATCAGGCTTTTTGTACCCAAGCTTACGCGTGCGGCGTCGAGATCTGCGAAGATTTTTTCACCGGCCAGTGATCGCAATGTGGTGCGCGCACGATTGGTAAGCTCTTCGCCCTCCATTCCCGACTTGAGGGCCATAAAACCCAGGCCGAAAATGATGGTTACCGACGCAAGTACAAACACGATCCCCTTGGCGGTACGTGTCTGCCATGATGAACCGCCCCGTCTGACATTCGGGTGAAGTTCCTGCCCAACGGAGGACGGCAGCGTGTATAGCGACCTGATATCACGGCGCTTGAACCGGACCCGCTTATGTTTGGGAACTTTCTTGTTCACCGCTTTTTCTTTGTTGCCCTCAAAATGCATGGTGCCAGTTGAAATGGCACTGGACCTTATCGCCGACCGCCTTATATGGCGTATTGCATTTGCGTATTATCCAGAAAGAAAGGCAAGCGTGTGGCTGATATAACGGAAGGTTCTGTGGCACCCGATTTCGAACTTCCGCGTGACGGAGGGGGGAGCCTTTTGCTATCGTCGTTTCGCGGCAAACCGGTGGTTCTGTATTTCTATCCCAAGGATGATACGAGTGGATGTACTCGGGAAGCGGTTGATTTCTCGTCGCTTTCATCTGCTTTTTCCGACGCCGGGGCAGTTGTCATTGGCCTGTCACCCGACAGCGTAAAAAGGCATGACAAGTTCATTGCAAAGCATGATCTGAGCGTCACACTTGTATCTGACGAAGAAAAGGCAACGCTTGCGGCCTATGGTGTTTGGGTCGAAAAAAGCATGTATGGCCGTAAATACATGGGCGTCGAGCGCACCACCGTCCTGATTGGCCGTGATGGACGAATCGCCCGCATCTGGCGCAAAGTCAAAGTGCCTGGTCACGCTGACGATGTATTGCAGGCTGTACGCGTACTCGTGTGAGCTTTCCGCGATACGCTATTTCAACCAATAATTGCAGCGACTGCAAAGAATTGTTAACCCTAACAATGTCTAATCATTTTCGAAGTTCAGTAGCGTTTCGAAAATGGTGAACCAGTGGCGAATTCGGTATCCCCGGCGGTATTTGGCAAGCGTAAAGAGCCGCACACGATAATAATCGCCCAAGGTGATTCCGTACGTCATTTCACGGTCCGGCCCTGGGTCGCAGCTCTGGCGGGGTCAGTCCTGGCGGCGTTTGTTGTCGGACATCTTCTGGCGACTTCGTATCTGGTCATTCGCGATGACCTGATGGGGGCGGCAGCGGCGCGCCAGGCACGCACGACCCAGGCATACGAGGATCGTATTTCTGCATTGCGCGCCCAGGTTGACCGCATTACAAGCCGCCAACTGCTTGACCAGCAACTGATGGAAAACAAGGTTGCCGAATTGCTCGCGCGGCAAAATACGCTTTCCAGCCGCCATGGCCGGCTTGGTCCCATTCTCGAGCGTGCCGGCAAGGCGGCTACTGCTGAATTGCCAACCAATGTACCAGTGCCGAAGTTGCGCCCGAAGAACGAAGCATCGATCAGCAGCCAATCCGCAGACCACAAGAGATCGTCCATGCTCGTCGACATGATGACAACAGGGTCCATCGGCAATGAGCAGAGCCATGCGGCCGTCAGTATTTCTGATGCCGACCGTGCCGACCGGCTGTTTATCAACGTCAATCGCGCCCTTCGGGCCATCGAGGACGAACAATTGGCAAGGCTTGAAGTTCTTGCCGAAGATACATACGGGACCGTCGACGCGATAGCTGATGCGCTGGCGAGCGCCGGACTGAAAATCGATGGAAACTACGGAAATACGGCTACCGGCGGACCTTTATTGCCAGCCGACAAATCCTCCCGCTTTGAACTGAAAATCCAGGAACTGGACAACGCGCTCGACCGGCTCGACACCGTCAAATCGAAGGCCATCCGCTATCCAATTGCCAATCCTGCAGAAGGCCGGTCGGTTTCAAGCAGTTTCGGACACCGGCTTGACCCGATTCTCGGCCGCCGCGCAATGCATGCGGGTATGGATTTCCGTGCACCTTCCGGAGCACAAATCCGCGCCACCGGTGCAGGCGTTGTCAAGGCTGCCGGCTGGAATGGCGGATACGGGCGGATGGTCGAGATAGATCACGGTGACGGGTTTACGACACGCTATGCCCATATGAGCCGGATATTGGTGGCCAAGGGTCAGAAAATTGCTCCCGGCACGGTCCTTGGAATGGTCGGAAGTTCCGGCCGGTCAACCGGTCCGCATCTGCACTACGAGGTGCGCCGCAATGGCAAAGCCCTTAATCCGCTGCGCTTTATCAGGGCCGGACGCAAGATTTCCAAGCTCATCGAGTCTTGATAAACCCGGCGCGCTGACCTACTCGATATCCTCGACCGCGCCTTGCGGTTTTCCTTCGATTTTCAGCGCCAGTGCCGCCTTCATGAAAGCATCAAGATCACCGTCCAGAACATCACCTGGGCTGGTGCTTTCGACGCCGGTACGCAGATCCTTGACCAGCTGATAAGGCTGCAGGACGTAGGACCTGATCTGGTGACCCCATCCGATATCGGTTTTCGATGCCTCGGTGGCGGAAGCTTCGTCTTCGCGCTTCTTCAACTCTTCTTCATAAAGCCGTGCACGCAGCATTGACCATGCCGTCGCCCGGTTCTTGTGCTGCGAACGTTCATTTTGGCATTGGACGACAATACCTGTTTCGATATGCGTTATACGCACCGCAGAATCCGTTGTGTTGACGTGCTGTCCGCCGGCCCCGGAAGCGCGGTAGGTGTCTATGCGAACGTCCGCCTCGGACACTTCAATTTCGATGGTATCGTCAATAACCGGGTAGACCCAGATGCTGGCAAAGGACGTGTGACGGCGGGCATTGCTGTCAAAAGGCGAAATGCGGACCAGACGATGCACACCGGATTCGGTCTTCATCCAGCCATAGGCGCTGTCTCCCTTGATCTGCAGGGTCGCCGATTTGATACCGGCTTCCTCGCCCTGATGGACTTCTAGAACCTCGACCTTGAACCCGCGGCGTTCTGCCCAGCGCGAATACATGCGCAGCAGCATCGAGGCCCAGTCCTGGCTTTCGGTTCCTCCGGCTCCGGCATGGATTTCAAGATAACAGTCATTTCTGTCTGCTTCGCCTGACAACAAGGTTTCGATCTGGCGGTCGGCGATTTCGCCTTTCAGTTTCCTGACCGCCTCCTCGGCTTCGGCCACGACATCGTCGTCACCTTCCTCCTCACCCAGTTCAATCAGGCCGATATTGTCTTCCAGGGAAGCACCGAGCTCGTTGATGGTGCTGATTGATGTTTCGAGCCGCTGGCGTTCCTGCATAAGTTTCTGCGCTTCGGCGGGATCGTTCCACAGCTCGGAATCCTCGGCCCGCATGTTCAGGTATTCAAGGCGTTTTACCGCTTGATCCCAGTCAAAGATGCCTCCTCAGCAGGGCAATCGCCTGCCTGATTTCGTCGGCAAGTGTCTCGGTTTCTGCGCGCATCAACGGGCACTCTCGGATCTGAAGCCTGTTGCACAGGCTTTATTGGCGGCGAGTTCTAGAAGGCTGCCCCTGTGATGTAAAGGCGCAATTGCATGGCACCAGCCGATCCTGAAATTCCGGCTTTCCGAAGACAATTTGCGGGGCATGTGTATCAGGATAGCTGTCACACACGGGTAGCGGCCGGAGCACTCCTTATTCTCATGCCGCGGGCAATTTGACGCAAAACAGGAATTGAAAAAAAACCGGGGGGTTTGGGCCCCCGGTGAAGTTGCTGCCAAAACAAAGGATTTATTGTGCAGGTGCCGGTATCGCGTCAGGCGATCCATCGCTGTCAGGCTGTGCTACCGGAGCACCAATAGAGTGACCGTGGGTCGCCAAATCCTCACGAAGCGCGACGACAAGGCTGTACATCATCATGAACATGATGAACGCGAACGGCAGGCCCGCGGCGAGCGAGGCCGTTTGCAGCGCTTTCAACCCCCCTGCCAGTAACAGGACAGCCGCGACTGCGCCTTCGCCCATTCCCCAGAATATCCGGTAGGAAACCGGTGGTTCCTCATTGCCCATCGAAATCAGTGTGGTGATCACGAGTGTGCCGGAATCGGACGATGTTACAAAATACGTGATGATCAGCACGGTCGAAATAAAGGCCACGAGTCCCGTAAACATGCCGAGATTCAACTGCTCGATCACGACGAACAGGGGTTTTGCGATATCCTCGTTGACGGCAGTGATAACACCACCTGTACCGACGCCACCCTCGGCAAAGAGTTCCATGAACATGCCGGTACCACCAAATACCGACATCCAAAAGAACGTTACCAGTGTCGGAACAAGCAACACACCAAGGCAGAATTCACGGATTGTACGGCCTTTGGAAACACGGGCAATAAACATGCCCACAAACGGCGCCCAGGCAATCCACCATCCCCAATAGAAGACGGTCCACCAACCTTGCCACTTGCCATCGGGATCGGGATCTACCCAGAACCCCATCGGAATGAAATTGATAAGGTAGTCTCCTACGTTGGTAACGAAGAATCCCAGCAGAAATACCGTGGGGCCGGCCGCCAGAAAGACCGTAATCAGGATAATTGACAGCCACATGTTGAGTTCTGATAGGATCTTGATGCCGCGCCCCACACCCGAGACAGCCGAGAGGGTCGCAACGCACGAAACCACGAAAATTATTGCGATCTGCGTTCCGGTGCCGATCGGCAGGCCAAACATGTAATTCAAGCCGGCATTGATCTGGCCGGCGCCCAGGCCAAGGGTGGTTGCGACGCCAAACACCGTCCCGAATATCGCCAGCAAGTCGGCAATATGGCCGCGCCATCCATAAATCTTGTCGCCAAAAATGGGATAAAGGGCCGCACGGATCGTCAATGGCAGATTGTGCCGGTAGGAAAAATAGGCAAGCGCCATTCCCACGATGACATAAACCGCCCAGCCATGGAGTCCCCAGTGCAGGAATGTGACCTGCATGGCGGTATTGGCACCGGCGATGGTCTTGGCGGTACCTTCCGCGAGAAACGGGTTATCCTGAAAATGGTACGCCGGTTCTGCAATCGACCAGAACAACAGACCGATTCCCATTCCGGCGCCGAACAACATGGAAAACCATGAAAAATAGGAGAATTCCGGAACCTCGTCGTCCTTGCCAAGCCGGATCGACCCGTACTTGGATACCATCAGCCAGAAAATAAAGAAGATAAACAGGCACATCGAAAGCACGTAAAACCAATCCAGGTTGGCCTGGATCCAGTGCTGCATTGATTGAAAGACACCGTTTGCGAATTCGACATTCACGATCGTAAACAGCACGAAAGCCAGAATCAGCCCTTTCGACAAGGCTGCCATTGGCGGATTGACGTCACGAAAAATGCCGTTCTTCCCGATAAGTATTGACTCATTGGGATCAGTGAATTGTATATCTCTTAATGTGAAAGCCATATCGTCCTCCCTCGACAGTTCCCCGTATTCTCGGCAATTGTGTCGCAGTTAGACTAAAGTTTGTAGTGGTTGCTTTTTTATGGTTGGCATTAGCGAAACTTATTGGACACTGAACAGGAACCTGACAGGCCTGTGCGCATTCGATGTTGTCGCTCGCCATGGCAATTTCACCAGTGCAGCCGAAGCGCTGGGCCTTACCCAATCGGCAATGAGCCAGCGGATAAAAAACCTCGAAATTGAACTCGGGGTCACCTTGTTCAGGCGCGAACACCGCGGTGTTGAACTTACAAATGACGGGCGGCGGCTGCTCGCCGTGATCCGTCCGGCAATGAGCCGGATGAGCGGATCGGTTTCCTCGCTTGTGCAAAGAAAATCGAAACCACGGGTGCGGTTGTCGCTTGATTTTGCGTTTGCGACATTCTGGCTGCTGCCGCGACTGCCAAGGTTGCGCGCTGAACTGGTCGAAATTGATATCCAGTTGCTGACGTCGCAAACGCCGGTCGAGGCGGCCGGCGACGATTGCGACCTGATCATCCACATGTGCAATACCAACAACATCGGCGAAGCTGACGCATTGCTGCTAAAGGAGAAAGTTGTCGCCGTTTGCAGTCCGGATTTCATGTCGGCACACGGGCCTGTCGAGAACCCTTCACAGTTGCTCAACCTGCCGCTTTTAAGCCTTTCGGGTCCCCAGTCAGCGCCGTGGCATACATGGCAAAGCTGGTTTGATGCACTTGATGTTGACGGGGTTCGAACCCGCAACTTTACCAGCTTCAACAATTACGACCTTATCGTTCAGGCGGCTGTCCATGGTCAGGGTGTGGCACTGGGCTGGCTTGGCCTGATCGATTCGCTACTTGAGAACCAGAGCCTGATCACGATAACCGACGGCGTGGTTTCTTCCGAACGCGGCTATGCGATCACGCAAACCTATTCTTCAGACTCCAAGTGGTTGAGACAGGTATTCGACTGGATTGTCGATCAACGGCACCAATAGCAGCCAGTTCAAAGGGTCAGTACAAACCGCCGGCCCCGGAAACGATTGCCTTGCTTGCGGTGGGCGAAATTTTTTCGGCGCGTTCCTGCAGGCCGATATCCTCAAGCCCGATCACAGTGTAGCTGTCGGCCGGGCCGGTTCCCGGCTTGAATGCTTCGAGGATGGTATCGGCTTCACCGTCACCGGCATGCATACCGGTCTTGCGGTTGATCCGGATCAGCTTCATGCCTTTGGGAATCCGGAAGTCGACGGGCCGGGTACCTTCCAGGGCGGCGACCATGAAGTCGCTGAAAATCGGTGCTGCAAGCCCGCCGCCGGTCGATCCCTTGCCCATCGGGCGCGGTGTATCGTAGCCCATGTAGACGCCAACAACGAGGTTCGGTGTAAAACCGACAAACCAGGCATCCTTTTCTTCATTGGTCGTTCCGGTTTTTCCGGCAACCGGCCTGCCAAGCTTCTTGCTGACGGAGACTGCTGTGCCACGGGTTACAACACCTTCCATCATCGACGTGATCTGGTAGGCGGTCATCGGGTCGAGGACCTGTTCACGGTTGTCGATCAGTTCCGGTTCGCCCTGCCCGTTCCAGCCGGTAGCTACACAGCCGTCGCAGCCGCGCTCGTCATGACGAAAAACGGTATTGCCGTAGCGGTCCTGGATCCGGTCGATCAGTGACGGCTTGATCTGCTTGCCACCGTTGGCCATGACGGAAAACGCACTAACCATGCGCAGTACCGTTGTTTCGCTCGATCCCAGCGCATTGGGCAGATAGAGACCGAGGTCATCGTATACGCCGAAACGCTCGGCATATTCAGCGACCAGATTCATGCCCATGTCCTTGGCCAAACGCACGGTCATCAGATTTCGCGAGCGTTCGATGCCGAGGCGAAGCGTCGATGGTCCCGCAAAACCGCCACCGTAGTTTTTCGGCTCCCATATCTTGTTGCCGGACTTTATCGAGATCGGCCCGTCGAGAATGACCGAGGCGGGCGTGTAACCGTTGTCCAGAGCAGCGGCGTAGACAAATGGTTTGAAGGAAGAACCCGGCTGCCGGTAGGCTTGTGTAGCGCGGTTGAATTCCGACTGTGCATAGGAAAAGCCGCCCGCCAACGCCAGCACGCGGCCGGTATGCGGGTCCATTGCAACCAGGGCACCACCGATTTCCGGGGGCTGTTCCAGCGTCCAGCCGCCTTCCGGCTTCTTCTGTACAAAGACGACGTCCCCGCTCGCCAATACGTCGGCTGGCGATTTCGCTTTCTGGCGCCTGTCGCCTTCATAGTAGCGCATTGCAAATTTCATGTCGTCGAGTTCGACAAACCCGGTTTCGCGTTCGGGTTTGAGATCGCCGGATACTTCGCGACCCGGCTGAAGGCCGATTTCGAGACCCGTCTCGTCAGCGCGCAAAACGACTGCCAGAATCCACTCAGGCACATCGGACAGGCCCTTGACCTCGCCAAGCGGTACACCCCAATCGGCACCGATGTCGATCCTTGTTACAGCGCCGCGGAAACCGCGCAGACGATCGTATTTCATCAATCCGGTGTGCAATGCGGCGCGTGCCATGACCTGCAGCTTGGGATCAAGGGTGGATCGAACGGATAGTCCGCCCTCATAAAGCGCATCCTGGCCATATCGTGATATCAGTTCGCGGCGCACTTCCTCGGTGAAATAGTCGGCGGCGAATATGTAGGTGCCACGTTTGCGAGGATTAACACCAAGCGGTTTGTTTTTTGCTTCAAGAGCGTCTTCCGGTGTGGCATATCCGTTGCGCTGCATCTGATCGATTACCCAGTTGCGGCGTTCTATAGCGCGCTCCGTGTTCTTGAACGGGTGGTAGTTGCCAGGCCCCTTTGGCAATGCCGCCAGATAGGCAGCCTCTTCAAGTGTGAGCTCGTTGACCGACTTGTCATAATAAGCCAGTGCCGCGCCGGCGATACCGTAAGAGCCGAGACCGAAGAAAATCTCATTCAGGTAGAGCTCAAGAATACGGTCCTTTGTGTATGCCTGTTCGATACGGAAGGCGAGAACGGCTTCGCGAATCTTTCGTTTTATCGTCTGTTTCGAGGTGAGCAGGAAATTCTTAGCAACCTGTTGGGTTATCGTTGATGCGCCGACGGGACGGGCGCCGGTGCTCATGTTCCGGACGTTTGTAATAACCGCACGGGCCAGACCGTAAACATCAATGCCCGGATGGGAATAGAAATTCTTGTCTTCTGCTGACAGAAACGCTGCCTTGACGCGATCAGGCACCGCCTGGATCGGCAGGTAAAGCCTTCGTTCCCGGGCAAATTCAGCCATCAATGCGCCATCGGATGCATGAACGCGGGTTGTCACCGGAGGTTCGTATTTCGACAGCACCTCGTAGTCAGGCAAATCCTTGGTGGCGTCGCCGACATAGACAGCGACGGCACCTGCAGCAAGCAGCGCCAACACCGTGCCTATGCCAAAAAAATATCCAATCAGGCGAATCATTTCACAACATACTCCGGCGCAGACATCAGGTGCGGTTGGTTGCTGTTACCGCAGAATTCGACCCCGCGTATAACCCATCTTCAATACTTCGTCCTGTTTCCTGCCCCGAAGGTGTGTACAAAATGGGGCAAAAGTCACCAAAGTGCGATCTGGCATCAATATTATCCGAATAATCCACTTTATCCGTTGCGTATTTCGGGAGGGATGGAGCGGAGTTTTTCATCCGGGCCACGGTATTCATGGCTTGCCTGCCGTAGCAATCTGTTCGCGGTAGTCCCCGAGAGCCGCGGCTAAGCTTTGCACCACCTTAGTCCGCCATGACAGATCATGCATCAGCGCTTCGTCACGGTCATTTGACAGGTAACCAAGTTCCACAAGTACCGAGGGGACATCATGGGCACGCAATACTCGGAAACCCGCTGCACGGTGCGGATTGTTGATCATTTCCACAGACTCCGACAGAGCGTTGACAATGCTGCGCGCCAAGCGAACCGAAAAAGTCTGCGTCTCGCGGCGGACAAGATCCAGCAGGATGTCGGTAACTTCCCTGCTGTCATCCTCAATTTCCATGCCGGCGATGGCGTCGGCGCGGTTTTCGCTTTCTGCAAGCGCACTGGCAACGGCATCCGATGCCTTTTCCGACAAGGTGTAGACCGTTGCGCCACGCACATCATGTTGGCGAACCTTGTCGGCATGGATGGACAAGAACAGGTCCGCTTCATATTGGCGGGCAATCCGGACTCGTTCATCCAGCTTGAGAAAAATGTCATCTTCCCTTGTCAAGAATACTCTAATTTTTTCAAATTCTTCTAAGTATTTCTTCAACTCTTTTGCGAACTCAAGTGTAATCTCTTTTTCAGGCGAGCCCTTTACGCCCCTGGCGCCGCCGTCGATGCCGCCATGGCCCGGGTCGATGACCACGGTAAAGGGTGACGCATCACTTTTTTCCCGGGAGCCCAACCGGTCGGATTTATTGGCTGCTGTTGCTCCGGTTGTTTGCATCTGGTCGGCAAGAAGCTGTGCAAAACGGGCTTCGGGGACAGAGATCAGGTCCACTATGATCCGGTAGCCGGGAGAATTTTCGTTTTCCTCTATCCTGAAGTTTTCCACTTCGAATGCACCCGACATGCTCAATATCATGCGTGAACGTTGATCATTGAGAAGGCCGTATCGCACGTTGGCAATCATGCCGCGCGGTTCCAGGGATTCCGGGGCAAAACCGAATCGCAACCTGGGGAAATCAATGATAAGGCGATGGGGGTTGCGCAAAAGGAACCAGTTCGGATCAGGTTCACCATCGAATCGAATAACCGTGCGCATGCGATTTGCATCGCCAGCCATCTTGAGCGCAAAAGCGATCTGCTCGCCATTTTGCTGTTCCGCCGCCTTCAGGGACTGTGCATAAAAAGAGAAAATCGCAACCAGCAGGCCTGCAAATACGAACAGCAACAGGCGGCGCTGCAGCGATTGCAGGGCCTTCGCGTTTCGAAAATCTGTTTCCAGTGGACGCATAACCGCTCTTTGACTCTTCTTTGGCCGTGATCCCCAGATCGCGCACCGCCGCAATTGCGCGCAGCCTGCACAAACAAAGCCATTAACGATTCGTAACCGTTGATGGTTAACCAAGTCTTTCCAATTCGCCGCGGTTGCCTGCATATCAGGTTTCCGCTCAAACGTCTTGCCTTGTACCGTCACACGCCATAAAAGCGAAAGTGGGTTATACTGGTTGTTCGCGCATTTTCGTGGCCGGGCAACAATTGTCCCGATGGCTTTCTATCGGCTTTGTTTTAGCTACGAAGCGCATATCATCGGACCGGTCGTAGCCCAGGAGTTTCTTCGGTCTGCAGTTCGACAAGGAATTGCAGCGAGTAAGAGGAAAACGGTCGGGGTTTTTTGTCCTTTAGACCGGCCCGAACAGGGCGAATTGGTTGGCTCGTGAAAGCGGGCTTAGATGCAGAAGTTCCAACAGGTCTTATCATGACCCTGACAACGACATTGGAAGTGTTTGATCCCGGTGCGGCGCCAAAAAGCGCTCAATTGAGGCAATTTCCTTCACGGTCAGCGTTATTGGAACCCAATTTATCCGGCCCCACGCGGAAGCATACCGCCTCAACAGGCGGTTTTTGCCGCAAACACATTGCGCGCGTTCCGGCCGGGGAGAAGATTATTAATGGCAAACAAGATGCTGATAGACGCCTCCCACCCGGAGGAAACACGGGTTGCCGTTGTCAAGGGCAACCGAATTGAAGAATTCGACTTCGAGTCACAACACAGGAAGCAACTCAAGGGCAATATCTATCTGGCGCGCGTAACCCGCGTAGAGCCTTCCCTGCAGGCCGCTTTTGTCGAATATGGCGGCAATCGCCATGGTTTTCTGGCATTCAGCGAGATCCATCCCGATTATTACCAGATTCCGGTTGCGGACCGGCAGGCGTTGCTGCAGGCGGATGCTGAGGCGGTGCGCGAAGAACTTGATGAAGACGATGCCGAAGCCGAACGTGCCGCCGGGCGCAACCGTTCCAGGCGGCGGCGCGGCAAACGCAAATCCGAAACGAAAATCGCAGAAGGCACCGGAACCGGCGAGGAACCATCGAATACTCGTCCGCCCGAGTTCGTCAACATGGACCATCTTTTAAGCGAAGATGATTTGAGTTTGCTCACCGCGCTGGCCGAAGAAACCGAAGATACCAATGGCGATGAAAACGGCAACGGTGAAGAAGACGGTGTGGAATCGGTCGGCGCAGAAGACGCGCTTGAGGAACTACCGAGCCGGCGCCGGAGTTCGCGGCGCAACTACAAGATACAGGAGGTTATCAAACGCCGGCAAATCCTGCTGGTGCAGGTCGTCAAGGAAGAACGTGGCAATAAGGGTGCGGCATTGACGACGTACATGTCATTGGCCGGCCGCTATTCCGTGCTGATGCCGAATACCGCTCGCGGTGGAGGCATTTCGCGCAAGATCACCAGTGCTCCTGACCGGCGGCGCCTTAAAGACATCGTCAAGGATTTGGATGTGCCACAAGGCATGGGTGTCATATTGCGGACCGCAGGTGCCAACCGCACCAAGCCGGAAGTCAAGCGCGACTATGAATACCTTATGCGGTTATGGGATAACGTCCGCAATCTGACCCTGAAATCGACAGCGCCATGCCTTGTCTATGAGGAAGGAAGCCTGATCAAGCGGTCGGTGCGCGACCTTTACAACAAGGATATAGACGAAATCCTGGTCGCCGGTGAAGAAGGGTATCGCGAAGCCAAGGACTTCATGCGCATGCTGATGCCAAGCCACGCAAAATGCGTGCAGCCATACCGGCAGGCAACACCGTTGTTTGCGCGCTACGGCATAGAGGGCCAGCTCGACCGCATGCTGCAGCCGCAAGTGACGCTGAAATCCGGTGGTTATATCATCATAAACCAGACCGAAGCGCTGGTTGCGATTGATGTCAATTCAGGACGGTCGACGCGCGAACATTCCATTGAGGACACCGCATATCAGACCAATCTGGAAGCAGCCGACGAAGTGGCGCGCCAGTTGCGCCTGCGTGATCTCGCCGGGCTTATCGTTATCGATTTCATCGATATGGAAGAGAAGCGTAATAACCGGAATGTGGAAAAACGCCTTAAGGACGCATTGAAATTTGACCGGGCGCGCATACAGGTCGGGCATATTTCCCATTTC
This sequence comes from Phyllobacteriaceae bacterium, assembly GCA_024645155.1. GTDB lineage: Bacteria > Pseudomonadota > Alphaproteobacteria > Rhizobiales > Rhizobiaceae > JAHEGF01. The sequence continues at coordinate 12,956 of JAHEGF010000056.1, forward strand.
GGCCTGATGGAAATGTCGCGGCAGCGTATTCGCGCCAGCGTTCTTGAAAGCACGATGAGTCCCTGCCCGCACTGTAATGGAACAGGCTACATACGTTCGGAATCGTCGGTGGCGCTGCACGTAATGCGCACGATCGAGGAATATCTGATTGCCGATTCCAAGAACAACATTACCGTTCGGACACCCGCAGCAACCGCACTCTACGTTCTCAACCACAAGCGGCAATTGCTCGGCGAGCTGGAAACGCGCTTCGGTTTGCAGATTACCATCGAGGCTGATGACGAAGTCGGTGCACAGCACGTGGTGATCTCCAAGGGAAGCGCTGCGCCTGAACCCGGCACCGGTATAGCGGACATCGCCTATCTTGATGAACCCGAAGACGCTGATGAAGCGGCTGAGGCAACTGATATCGCGGAAGTGCCTTCGGAAGAGACGCAACGCGAAAACGGCGACGACGACGGCGATGGCAAGGGCAAACGCCGCAGGCGCCGCAGGCGTCGCCGAGGTGGTCGTGATCGTGAGGACGCTAGCGCGCAAGCCGATGCGGAAACCGGTACGGAAGCCAGCGTTACAGATGAAGAGACAGTGCCGCAAGACGGTGCCGAAAACAGCGGCGATGCAAGCGAGGACGGCGAGCGCAAGAAACGCCGCCGTGGACGGCGTGGCGGCCGCCGCAACAAGCGTGACGGCGAAGTTTCCGCAGCGGCTGGCGAAGATACTGATCGCAACGCCGAAACAGACGAGGTATCCGCCTCAAAAAGCGGCGAAAGCGCGGAAGTAGCTCAGGCCGCCGGGACGGATGCCCCGAAACCGGCGCCCAAGCGTGGCCGGCGTACCCGCAAAAGCAAAGGCGAAGATGTAACCGTGACCTCAGCAGATAACGCCTCGAGCGAAGGTCAAGTTTCGGGTAAGGAACTGCAGACCGAAAAAGCTATGATTGAGAAAGCGCCTGACGACGAAAAGGAGGCCGAACCGGTCAAACGGCGCGGCAGGACACGCGCCAAGAGCGAAAAGGAAGCGCCGGATAGCGCAGCCGAACAGGAAAAACCGGCCGAACCTGTCGTGACGTCAATTGCACCTGAAAACGCAGATGAGGAGCCTGCCGCCCCGCGGCGCGGCGGATGGTGGCAGCGAAAGGGCTTTTTCTGAGGACCTGATTAACCGGTCCCACCATGCCATTGTGCAAGCCGGTCAAGCGCAATCAACATCTCGTCATGACTGCCGGCATAGGAAAAACGCATGTAACGATGGCCCTGCCCGGGATCAAAATCCAGTCCCGGGGTTGCCGCGACGTATATCTCGGCAAGCATGCGCCGGGCAAAGTCCATACTGTCATTGGTGAATGCCGAAACGTCGCAGTAGGAATAGAATGCCCCATCCATCGGTGCCGCGATACGGAACCCGAGTTTCGGCAGCCGTTCAAGGAGAAGCCCGCGATTTGCCGCGTACCGCGCCTTGACCTCCTCAAGATGTTCTGTTGCAAGAAAAGCAGCGATCGCGGCGCGCTGACTGAGCTCAGGTGCTGAAATATACAGGCTTTGCTGCAGACATTCGATCGGGCGTATCAGGCCATCGGGCACGACCATCCATCCTATTCTCCACCCGGTCATGCAATAATATTTCGAAAACGAGTTGATTACGACGACGTCCGGATCGATGCCGAGCGCGGTGGTGTCGCTTCCGCTGTAGTTCAGGCGATGATAAATCTCGTCAGAGATGGCCGCAATCCCAAGGGCCCTGGCAGTTTCAAGCACCTCCGAAAGAACGTCCTCCGGCATAACCGCACCTGTTGGATTTGCAGGACTGGCAAACAGGACGCCTTTCAGTGCTGCGCGCTCATGGGCACCGCGCAACGCATGGGCTGTCAGGCACGGAGCATCTAAAAGCGGGATTTCGACGACGTCCAGGCCGAGGGCTTTGAGAATATTTCGATAAGCAGGGTATCCAGGCGCGGTGATTGCGACGCGGTCACCGGGATCAAACATGGCCAAAAATGCCAGATTGAATGCCGCAGACGAGCCCGTGGTGACGATGATGCGGCTTTCCGGCACCGCAATCGCGTGGTGGTCGCGGTAATAGCCGGCAATCGCCTGGCGCAGTTCCGGCAGTCCGAGTGCGTCAGTATATCCGATCCGCTGCTGCTTAAGGGCTATCCGGGCAGCTTCCCGCACAACCGGTGGTGCGGGATCAGCCGGCTGGCCTACAGCCATGGAAATGACAGGTTGACCTTTGCTGGCGAGACGGTTGGCCTCGGCCAGGACATCCATGGCATGAAACGGCTCAATCCGGCTTCGCGCAGATATAAAATAGCTCATGGCATGGCATTCCTTTCGCGCCTGAAGGGTGCGACGCCGCAGAATTGCCCGATTACCATGCAGATCACAAGTTCATGAGGTTGGCGCACACAGCTTTCCAACGGGTCCAGCCTCGGTTACCAGAGGATCATGATGTCACTTGCCCACCAGTCCGCCTTGCACCGTCTGCCCGAAATGGCCGCCAGATCGTTTGTGTTTGCCTTGTCACTTGCCATCGCATTCATTCATCCCGCTGCCGTATCGGCACAGTCGCGCAATGTTCCGATAGTACGCG
>JAHEGF010000272.1 GCA_024645155.1 Phyllobacteriaceae bacterium
AATCAAAATCTCATTGGAGCTTTAACGAATGGATAAAAATAGCTTCCACACTTTTCGCAATGCGCATTTTGGGCGCCGATTTGGCTGAAAAGGGCCGTTACTTTGCGGGATGGTAAACAGAGGGTAATCAGATTCCACTACGCAGGCAGGCTGCCATGGTTAAGAGGCATCAATTGCAAATGTCCATTAACGCCGGTTTTCAGCAATTCCGCTGAGACCAGGTGGTTAACGTGAAAGAACGCATTTTAGGAAAATGCGGATATTAACAATTTCGGGAAAATTTTATTCAAATTTGTCCCGTCAAAAATATCAGGAGTTGACGACAGCCGGGCAGTATTGGTGCGGGACAAATAATGCGGCCGCAAATGGCTGGAGGGATGTACAGATGTGGTTCCTGACAAAATTTTCAGTGGTGCTCTGCCTGGTTTTGCTCATTTTGCCAATTGAGCCCGAGGGTTACAGGTCCACTGTGGACCGTGTGGGTCCGGTACAAGCTGCATATGCGGTTCGCGAGGCCTGGCGTGACACTTCAGGACTGTGCGAGCGCCGCCCGGATGTCTGCGAGACGGGCAAGGCCGCGATTGCCATGATCGGCGTCAGAGCGCGTGAGGGCGCGCGCATGGCATATGAATACCTCGATGATATTGTTGAACCGCAGCTGGATGAAAAAGCCACCGGATCAGTCAAACCGGCCGGGAACTGATGATCGAAAGCACGTTGATTTTCATTTTTCGATGACAGACAGCAGTTCGCGCACTATATCCGCCTTATCGAAAAGGCGGAAAACATGCCGGCAACCATTGACTCAATAATCGAAGATTTCTCATTCCTCGAAGACTGGGAAGATCGTTATCGCTATCTCATTGAGCTTGGCCGCGACCTGCCCCCGATGCCGGATGAGGAAAAAAACGAGACAACAAAGGTAAGGGGATGCGTAAGCCAGGTCTGGCTAACGACCAGGCTGACAGACGGTGCAGACCCTGTTTTGCATTTCTCCGGCGATTCCGATGCACACATAGTGCGCGGCCTGGTGGCCGTCATGCTTGCGCTTTTTTCGGGCAGGAAGGCCAGCGTGATTTTGGCAACAGATGCCGAGGACACACTCAAAACACTCGGGCTTGACGAACATCTGACACCCCAACGGGCAAACGGATTGCGGGCAATGGTACAGCGCATCAGAACGGAAGCTGCCCACTGCCTTGATCATGCAGGTTGAAGCGACTCGTCCGTAGCGGGATCGGAATTGATCTTGGGCCGATAACCATCGGCACCCCAGTACAGTGCAGTTTTGGTTCCGCCTTTTTGGCGTTTCCCCTGTGAATAGTGACGCGATAGCGACGACAAGGCTGCCTTCAGCAGTACCTTGCCGGAACGCCGCGGCCAACCGCGTTCGGTTTCTATCCGTTCGAGACCCTTGAGAAAACAGCAAATGTCGACAAGCACACCCGACAGTTCGGGACCGACGGCGGCAAGTGCCTTTTCAACGCGTGCTCGTGCTGCCATTGCCGATTCACTCAAGTCTGCGTGGCCTGCGCTGGCACCGGACCGCCTGGAAACTGGCAAGAAATTGTCCCAGTTGGCGCATACTCCGGGCATGATCGCACCGCGCTCATAATCCTTCCGCAGGCGCTCACCGGCTTCCCATTCCGCAACTTCCAAAAAGGAACGGCCATCCCTGCCTTTTCTGCACGCGAGTTGTCCAAGGGGCGATTCAGACCGGTTGACCGATGCATTGCGCCATGCACCGCCGATTTCAACCTGCTCCTTTCCGATCGTTCTGTGCTGGTTTTGATAAGGATCCTGCGGCGCCTGGTGCCTTCGCAAAAATGCCGCACCCGCCGTCGTGGCGAAGACGTTGTCGTTGGTCCGAGCGACAAGATCACGCTTCTTCATCTCTTCAAGAATCGATGACGGGAATACCTGCGGGCCGCTGCCTGTCACAGTCAGCATGGTTTTGCCGCTGCTGGCGGCCGGGGACGGAACTGCGGTCCCGCGTTTGAGAAGTTTGAGAACACGGAGGAATTGGCGCGTTTCCGGTAAGGCGCAAGGAGGTTGTTTCACGCTGCCACCTCAGGAACTGCGAGGCTTGAAGGCGGCAATTGCAATGCGTTCAACCGTGTTCACGATCCGGTCGAACTCCTCCTCGTCGCGCATATCCTCCACCAGATGACAGGCATGCATGACGGTTGTCCTGTCGCGGCCAAACCCTTTACCGATATCGGTCATCGTCAATCCCAACGCACAATGGGTCACATACATGGCAATTTGCCTTACCCGTGCGACTGGCAGGCGTGTGCGGCCGGCCATGCGCAACTCGCGGCCGCTGACATTGAACAACGCCGAAACAATATCGAGCATGCTGTCGCAGATTTCGAAGTTTCTTTCAGTAGCCGCGTTTGGTGATGCATTTGTACCTGCCGGCCCGCACTCCGGACTTTCACTGTGCGGTTCCACCCGGCCAAGCAGGCTGTTCGTATCAATTGCAAGTTCCACGGCAAAAATCCTTATCGTTCTAGGACTTTTTTCTTATATCCCGCTGCGGTTGCAATGTGAACATAACGGGAACTTTTATTTTCCCGATGGTAGTAAAACGCTTGATTTCACGAGGTAAATCATCTGAAATTAATTCATGTCGAAAATCCTTGTCCACGCGTGTTGACGCAGATCCGGGAATTCTCGATTCACGAGATGAAGCAATGTTCGCAATATCGGTATTGCCCGCATTTTGCACTCCCTAATCCGGGCAGCGAAAAAAAAGCGGCGCCTGGAAGGCGCCGCAACTTATACGCATGTTACACTCGGGAGGTTACTTTGCGCGCGCCTTGCGTTTGCGCCCTAATCCCATCTTTTTTGCCAGCGCCGACCGGGCAGCAGCATAATTTGGTGCAACCATTGGATAGTTCGGATCCAGGTCCCATTTTTCACGGTATTGCGCCGGTGTCAGACCGAAGTGGGTCATAATATGGCGCTTCAGTGATTTGAATTTCTTTCCGTCTTCAAGACAAATGATATAATCATCATGGACCGAACGTTTCGGATTAACCGCCGGTTTGGGTTTTTCCGCAGGCGCATGCGCTCCCATTGCACCGATGCGGCCTAGCGCGTTATGGATATCCGCGATCAGTCCCGGAACATCGCCCGCCGGCACAATGTTGTTGCTCACATAGGCAGCAACAACATCAGTGGTGAGTTGTAGCAGTATTTCATTGTCTTGATTTATTTCGCTCATTTCATTCATTTTATGCCCCAATAATCTCGGTCCAAGACCAATTTGCCGTCCGTTTTCGTACCACCAGCGTTGATTTTTTTTGATTCGTGCTGGAGAGTATTTTTATACTGTCTGTTGTTATATTGTCAATGATGACGAGTAATAACCAGTAATATTAGTGCAGTTATTTACCACAGAAAATGTAGTACTGCGGTTGTTTGTTGAAGCAATTGCAAGCAGTGCGGGTTTTATAACTAACCGCGCCTTTGCCTGGTTCTTCGGTATGCCGGGAACGGATGATCAGGTGATCGAAGCCGGATGCGATTGACCGCCGCGCCCATTGCAAACGGATCTGATCGGCGGTTAATTCATGCAAAGCTATAGCGAATGTGCATTATCGAACTGGTGGAATGCGATAGTCCACTGTCGGCTCTAACGTAGATAGGACGCTGCAAGGTATGCACCCAGCATCACTGTCGTCCAGAAGGCCATGGTACCGGTCGGCCAACTCCGCCCAAACATGCCATCAGGCCCGTGATGGCGATGACCGATTGTGAAAATCCAATCTGCCACAGCATTCAGCGCACCTTTTACCGCAGCGACTGATAATGCGGCCACCTGCGCCAGACCCCTTACCAGCGCTGCTCCCGGCTTTCGGTATAACCAATCAGTATTGAGATTGGTGGACGGCAGTTCCTTGGGATAATGTCCGGACCGGACAAGCACCGCAAATGCTACAACTGCAAATACGAGAAGCTGTGTCTTGGTAATCACGCTTGCCACGGTGTAGGGGCTTTTCTCCACGGCATAAGGCAAGATCGAATACAGTGCGGCGGGATAGATGCCAATGAAAATACAAGCGGCAGCGGCGATACCCATCGCCAGCAGCATATTGGCCGGAGCTTCCTTTACACGATGACCGCTATCATGACTGAAAAAGGCGAAGAAGGGTATTTTGATACCCGAGTGTTCCATCACACCCGCAGAGGCAAATATCAAAAGGATCCAGACCCAAAACATTCCGGCATTTTCGGCGCCGGTCAGGGTCAGATTCTTCGTGACAAACCCCGAAGTGAGCGGGAACCCGGCAATCGACACGGCTCCAACAATACAAAACACAGTGGTCCACGGCATCGATTTGTACAGTCCGCCCAGTTCCGATGCCTTGACTGTTCCAACCCGGTAGAGAACCGCGCCCATGCTCATGAACAGCAGCGCCTTGTAGATGATATGGGCGAAGGCGTGGCTTACGGCGCCGTTCATGGCGATTTCCGTCCCGATACCGATGCC
>JAHEGF010000273.1 GCA_024645155.1 Phyllobacteriaceae bacterium
GTACTATCACGAGAACGAAACCGAGTTGAAGGAAGACGGAACACGCTACGGGCCGCAGGGAACGCCGGTCGAATGGGTTGAAGAGGAAAGCTACTTTTTCCGCCTTTCCGCCTATCAGGACCGGTTGCTCGCGCTCTATGAAAGCAACCCGGACTTTATTGCCCCGGTCGAGCGCCGTAACGAGGTTGTCAGCTTCGTCAAGTCCGGCCTGCGCGACCTGTCGATCTCACGGACAACCTTTGACTGGGGCATACCGGTTCCAGGCGACGAAAAACACGTCATGTACGTTTGGGTCGACGCACTGACAAACTATATTACCGGCGTCGGTCACCCGGATGTAAAGGACAAGAAATGGCACTATTGGCCCGCCGACATTCACGTGATCGGCAAGGATATAGTGCGCTTTCATACGGTTTATTGGCCGGCCTTCCTGATGGCGGCGGGTATCGAACTGCCGAAACGCGTTTTCGCCCACGGTTTTCTTTTCAACAAGGGTGAAAAGATGTCGAAATCCGTCGGCAACGTTATCGATCCGTTCAATCTGGCGGAGCACTATGGTGTCGACCAGGTTCGTCATTTTTTCATGCGTGAAGTATCATTTGGCCAGGACGGGTCCTATTCGGCTGAAGCGATTGCAGCGCGCATCAATGCTGATCTGGCGAACGGACTGGGAAACCTCGCGCAACGTTCCTTGTCGATGATTGCAAAGAACTGCGGCGGCGTAGTGCCCGAGCCCGGCGAAATGGCCGGGCAAGACAGCGAATTGTTGGCGGTTGCAGACAGCCTCCTGGATGAAATCCGGCCGCTGATCGATCAGCAGGCAATACACCGCGCTTTGGAGACAATATGGAAGGCGATCGGTGATGCCGACCGGTATTTTGACGCACAGGCGCCCTGGGCACTGAAAAAATCCGATCCGGAACGCATGGCGACGGTATTGTACACGACTGCCGATTTTGTCCGCCAGATCGCCATTCTCGTTCAGCCGGTCATGCCTGGATCGTGCAGCCGGTTGCTCGACCAGCTTGCCGTCGGCAAGAGTGCCCGAAGTTTTGCGTCACTTGGCCCGTCTGGCCGTCTCGTTGCCGGCACTGCGCTGCCCAAACCGGAAGGTGTATTCCCGCGCTACGTCACGCCTAATGGTGCCGCGGGCTGAATACACAATGGTCGGTGAGTGGAATTCCTGGCTACCCCATCCGTGTGGCAACTTGCGCCAGTCTCTCGATCCCCGGCTCGATCCGTTCGTCCGGGATTGATGAGAATCCGAGGCGAAAATAGTTCTGGCGGCCTATTGGGTCGTGGAAATATATATCTCCCGGTTCGATCAAGACGCCTTCTTCAAGCGCCTTTGAGGCAAGCAAATTGCCGTTCAGCCCTTCCGGTCCCCTGACCCAGTAGGACGTTCCACCAAAACCGGGCGTCTGGGCCCAGTCCGGAAAGTGCTTTTGCAATGCCGTGCCCAGTGTTTGCCAGCGCTTCGAATAGGCGCGATGAAGTCTTCCAATCAATGAATCATGACGGCCAAGCGATAGAAACAGGGCTGCAACACGCTGGTTGTTGCCAGGTGGGTGGCGCAATACAAGGCGCCGCAACGCCCGCACTTCGGCAATCAATTCGGCCGGCCCGGTAACGAAACCCATACGCAATCCCGGCATCAGCGATTTTGACAGGCTTCCGATATAGAGAACACGTCCCGAACCATCGAGCGACTTCAGGGCCGGAGTAGGTTCGCCGGAATAATTCGTTTCGTATTCGTAGTCGTCTTCGATGATCAGCGCATCATTTTCCGTTGCCCATGAAAGGAGCTCCCGCCGCCTTCTCAGGCTCATTGTCGCATTGGTCGGAAACTGGTGGCTGGGTGTTACGAATACCACCTGGGCATCGCCGAGCTGATCGACGCGTATGCCTTCATCATCGACGGGAACCGGATGGATGTTATCTGATAATATGCTGAAAATATTGCGCATATCCGGATATCCGGGGTCCTCGATCGCCACTTTCGTTTCAGGCTTGACGAGAAGATTGCCAAGGAGATAAAGCGCGTTCTGGGCGCCAAGGGTGATAAGTATTTCATCGGGGGCGGCAAGAATTCCCCGCCGCATCAACACACGCTGGCGTATCTGTTCGATCAACATCGGATCGTCTTCGGTAAACCGGTCTTCCGTCCATGCTTCCAGCCACTTTCGGCTCATTGCCTGGCGAGTACAATCGCGCCACGCGGTAATGGGGAAAAGCGCTGCGTCGGCCTGCCCGTAAATGAAAGGGTAGGGGTAGGACTGCCAGTTGTTCGGTTTGACGATATTCGACTGCCGGGTTGGGCGGATGGCAAATTTGCCGGCCCACTCTATTTGGGAGGGCTGTTCGCTGCCGTTGGTTGATTTCAAGCGGTTCGGAACAGCAATACCGGCATGAATTTCAGGCGAGACATAGAAACCCGATCGCTCGCGGGCGATCAGGTATCCGTCCGCTGCGAGCGCCTGGTAGGCGATCATCACGGTGTTGCGCGAGACCGCAAGGCGCTTGGCCATTACACGGGTTGAAGGAATGGGAGAACTTGCAGGCAATTGGCCAGCCAGCATTGCGGTAACCAGCATTTCGCGAATCTGTGCCTGCAGCGTTGCAGTGCGGTCCCGCTCGACATGAAACAGGCTGTCACGCATCAGTGCAATTGCTCCCATTGACCAATATCATCAGGGTGGCCCCATAGTCGAAAATAACTGGTCCTACAATGAGACCAAATTGGGCGGCAATATCAAGCCTATTGTGTTGCAATGCAAATATAGGGTTCACAAGGAATCCGGCCGCCAGGGAGCAGATGCCATGAACATGGTTGCAAAGCCGTTGGAAAAATTCACCACCAATTCACTTGAACAGCATTGGATGCCGTTTACCGCGAACCGCGATTTCAAGGCGGCTCCGCGCCTGGTTACTAGGAGCGAGGGTGTCTATCTGTGGAACCAGAATGGCGACAGGCTGATCGACGGCTCCTCGGGACTTTTCAACGTTGCCGCCGGGCATGGCCGCAAGGAAATTGCCGAAGCCGTGTACGCGCAAATGCTGCAGAACGACTATTCGGCACCCTTCCAGTTGGGACAGCCGACATCCTTTGCATTGGCTTCAAAGCTGGCAAATATCCTGCCAGAACCCTTCAATCACGTCTTTTTCACAAATTCCGGATCGGAATCGATCGATACGGCACTGAAAATGGTGATGGCCTATCACCGGGCAAATGGCGAGGCACAGCGCACGCGTTTTGTCTCGCGCGAACGCGCCTATCATGGCGTCAATATGGGCGGGGTTTCCCTTGCCGGAATGGTGCGCAATCGCGAGACATTCCCGGTGGTCATGCCGAACATCGTGATGATGCGCCATACTTGGGATCCCGATCAATTATTCACCCGCGGGCAACCCGAACAAGGCGTCGAACTTGCCAACGATCTGCAGCGTCACTGCGAAACCTATGGCGGGTCGACCATCGCCGCAGTGTTTGTCGAGCCGATTGCCGGATCGACGGGAACTTTGGTGCCGCCAAAAGGTTATCTTGAGCGTTTGCGCGCCATATGTGACCAGCACGGCATCCTGCTGGTCTTTGATGAGGTCATCACCGGGTTCGGGCGTCTTGGAACTCCGTTTGCTGCTGACGCATTTGGCGTCATGCCCGATATCATCACCATGGCAAAGGCCCTGACAAATGGCGCAATCCCCATGGGTGCGGTCGCTGCCCGCGACGAGATATACGAGACGCTGGTCAATGCCGCACCGGAGAATGCCATCGAGTTTTTCCATGGCTATACCTACTCGGCCCACCCGGCGGCCTGCGCCGCCGGGCTCGCGACACTCCAGATCTATGAGGATGAAGGGCTGTTTGAGCGCTCCGCCGCCATGTCCAGCTACTTTCTGGACGCAATCTGGTCCTTGAAGGACCTTCCGGTCGTGCGTGACCTGCGAGGATACGGACTGATGGCTGGCGTTGAGGTGCATCCCGAAGAGGGCAAACCCGGGATACGTGGCAACGAACTGCAGAAAAAGCTGTTCTGGAACGGCTGCCATGTCAAATGGACCGGTGACACCGCGATTATCGCGCCGCAATTTGTCGCCGAAAAATCACATGTCGACGAGATCATAGATGCGCTGCGCAGGACACTGAAAGATATCTAGCGGGCTGGTATTGCACTGGTCTGGTATGCCGAGAGCCAGCTAGGGTCCCATCGAATTTGGCAAAACCAGTACCAGCCAGGGGACCAGCACCAGCAGTGTCAGCCGCAGTATGTCGACGATCCAGAACGGTGTGACACCGCGAAAGATCGTCGCGGTCGACACATCGTTGACAACCGCTTTCAACACAAAGACGTTGAGCCCGACGGGCGGTGTGATCAGGCTGATTTCGGTGACCACGACCACGATAATGCCGAACCACACCGGATCAAATCCTATGCTTGTGACAAGCGGGAAGAAAATCGGCACCGTCAGCAGCAGCATTGACAGGCTC
>JAHEGF010000057.1 GCA_024645155.1 Phyllobacteriaceae bacterium
AGTGATGGCATCGAGGTATTCGGGTATTCCCTGCAATTTGAGGTGCGAGACAATCTGCTCGACTTCATTGTCGGAAACAAACGGGCCATGAACGCGCTGGATGCGGCCGCCACCGGCCATGTAAAGCATGTCACCCATGCCCAGCAACTGTTCGGCTCCCTGTTCGCCGAGTATGGTGCGGCTATCGATCTTAGAGGTCACCTGAAACGAAATCCGGGTCGGGAAATTTGCCTTGATGGTACCGGTGATCACATCGACCGAAGGCCGTTGCGTTGCCATGACGACGTGAATTCCCGCGGCCCGCGCCATCTGCGCCAGGCGCTGAACAGCTCCCTCGATATCCTTGCCGGCAACCATCATCAGATCGGCCATTTCGTCGATGATGACGACGATGAACGGCATGGGCTGCATATCGAGTTCCTCGGTTTCATAAACCGCTTCGCCGGTCTCCCGGTCAAAGCCGGTTTGAACCGTCCTGGTGATCGGCTTGCCCTTTTTGGCCGCCTCGGCGACACGCTGGTTGAAGCCCTCGATATTGCGAACGCCGACCTTGGACATCTTGCGGTACCGGTCTTCCATCTCGCGAACCGTCCATTTCAGCGCGACAACGGCCTTCTTGGGATCGGTGACAACCGGTGTAAGCAGGTGCGGAATACCGTCATAGACCGACAGTTCGAGCATTTTCGGATCGATCATGATCAGCCGGCATTGCTGCGGGGTCATGCGGTAAAGAATCGACAGGATCATGGTGTTGATCGCGACCGACTTGCCGGAGCCAGTGGTGCCCGCGACCAGCAGATGCGGCATCTTTGCCAGGTCGGCAATGACCGATTCGCCGTTGATTGTCTTGCCAAGCCCGAAGGCCAGCTTTGCCTTGGTGTTCTCGAAATCCTTGCTGGCCAGCAGTTCGCGCAGGTAGACCGTTTCGCGCGACTGGTTCGGCAGTTCGATACCTATTGCATTGCGCCCGGGTACGACGGCGACGCGTGCGGCAATTGCGCTCATCGAACGGGCGATATCATCGGCCAGGCCGATTACCCGCGAAGACTTGATCCCCGGCGCCGGCTCCAGTTCATAAAGCGTGACCACAGGGCCTGGGCGTACCTCGATAATTTCGCCACGGACGCCGAAATCCTCCAGGACACCTTCCAGAAGCCGGGCGTTCTGCTCAAGGGCTTCAGTCGAAAGGCTGGCGTCACGGGCAATGTTTTTCGGTTCACTCAAAAGGTGGAGCGAGGGCATCTCGAAATCGCTTGAGTGAATAAGGGAAGCTTGCGCCTCGCGGTTTACGCGTTTTCCGGGCTGGGGCCGTGGCGCCGGTGCTGCAACACGAGATGACAATCCGGGCAAGCCACCGCGGATATCAGTGGGGCCGTCGTCATCGTAGAAATCATCGCCCTCAAATTCCGGCTCCATACGCCGTGGTGTCACGTCATCCAGATCACCGTCATAGGGCCCGTCTGCCCGGACGCGAAGCGGGGCACCGTGCTGCGCACGTCTTGTGCGGTGGCGGTGGACAAATGCCCGCGCAGAAAGCCACCAGTGAGCACCAATGCCGATTGCTGTGGATAACAGGCTGTCATGGTCCTCGGCATCCTCGTCAAGATCATCCTGACTGATTTGGCCGCGCGCCAATTGGGAAGAACTGCCGGACTCGCGGCGCCTGAAATTGCAGGCGAAAAGCATCAAACCGGTCGCCGGTACCGTCAACAACAACGCCAACAGTACGGCCAGCCAGCCTGCAGGATAGCCGCCGGTGGCAACCGCCGGGAATTTCAGCACCATGTCGCCGGCAATACCGCCGAGGCCGGAGGGAAGCGGCCAGGTGGATGGCACGCGCATGCAGCCGACAACTGCCGATAACAGCAACAATCCGCCAAACCAGGCGCTGCCACGGCGGCCCATGTGCGTCGGCATCACGCCTGACGACAGCATGATGCCCCAGACGACAGCAGGAATAAGGGCGAAGAATGCGCCAAGTCCGAAGAACTGCATCGCGATGTCGGAAAAGACCGCGCCCGGATAGCCTGCGGCATTGGTGACAGGATTGGCAGTGGCATGACTAAAGCTTGGATCGGCAACGTTCCATGTTGCCAGTGCGACCACACCAAATGCGCTTACCGCCAAAAGGGTCACGCCGCCGAGCCGCTGCAATTGACGGCTGAGGAAATACCGGAGTGTCCCCTGCGAGGCTGGCAGATGCGGTGTTGCTGTGTGGCTATTGGGCATTCCATCTCCCCACTGTGCGCGGCTATTGGCTGCCCGGGCGGCAACATGCCATGTCCGGGGCAGGCGATTCAGCGAAAAGATTAGTCTGGCGAAGGTTAAGGCCGCATTAACCATGCGGCCTGCCAGTTGAGATAAACCGGCGGAAAACGGCCCCACCGGAAAGTGGGGCCGTCATGATCGTGTGTGGAGTGCTATGCGCCGCGAATGTCGGATTCCGGGTTGGCGCCGATGGAATGTATCGACAGGTCCGCACCGCGCATTTCCTCGTTCTCCGAGAGACGCAAGCCAATGGTTGAACGCAGGCCACCATAGATCACGGCACCTGCCGCAAATGCGTATGCGGCACCAATCAGGCTGCCGGCGACCTGACCGGCCAGAGTGACACCACCGAGGCCGCCAAATACCTCCAGGCCGAATATGCCTGCGGCAATGCCGCCCCACAGGCCACACAAGCCGTGCAGCGGCCAGACACCGAGCACGTCGTCGATCTTCAGTTTTTCCTGGCACCAGGAAAAGCCCTTGACGAAAATCAGGCCCGCCATTCCGCCAACGGCAAATGCACCGATCGGATGAAAAATGTCTGATCCCGCGCAAACCGCAACCAACCCCGCCAATGCACCATTGTGGGCAAATCCGGGATCGTTCCGGCCGACGAAGGCTGCAACCAGGATACCGCCGACCATCGCCATCAGGGAGTTGATGGCGACCAGGCCCGTTGCACCGCCGACACTTTGTGCGCTCATGACGTTGAACCCGAACCAGCCGACGCACAAAAGCCATGAGCCGAGAGCCAGCCAGGGGATGGAGGATGGCGGTATCGGCATGGATTTACCCGATGCGCTGTACCGGCCAAGCCGTGCGCCGAGCAATATGACCGCGCCAAGCGCCAGCCACCCGCCCACAGCATGGACGACAATCGAACCGGCAAAATCATGGAATGGCGCGCCAAAGGTTGCCTCTATCCATCCCTGAAGGCCGAAATTGCCGTTCCATACGATCCCTTCGAAAAACGGATAGGCCAGACAGACAATAAGTGCGGTAGCCAGGCATTGCGGCAGGAATTTCATGCGCTCGGCGATACCTCCGGAAATGATCGCGGGTATGGCGGCCGCAAATGTCGTCAGAAAGAAGAATTTCACCAGCGTGAAACCCTGGGGCAGGAATATCTCCCCGCCTTCACCGCCTGAAAGTATCTTCGCATTGACGAAGAAAGTGATGCCGTAGGCAATGAAGAAGCCAATGAAGAAATAGGAAACCGTTGAAATGGCAAAATCAACGAGGATCTTCACCAGTGCATTGACTTGGTTCTTGTGGCGAACGGTTCCGACTTCCAGAAATGCAAATCCGCCGTGCATGGCAAATACCAGTATGGCACCCATGAGGACGAAAAAGACGTCCCCCCCGATCTGATCCTGCTGCATTGTAACCCCATCCTTTTTTTCTGCGTGCGCAGTTATCGGAGTGTCCAATACAAGCCTTGTGCCAGTTCGGTTTTCACCTGGAAACCAATCGGTTCACGCTTTCAGGCATCACCTTGTTGCTGAAAGTTTGTGCAATAGGGGTAAAACTGCACAAATTTGTTGCAGAAAAATGGTCCGGCGCGAGGCCGGACCAAGTTAGCAGCTTCAGATAGTCGATGCTGCGGGGTTATTTCTAGAAGCGGGTGCCTGCGGCGGTGAATTCCGGATAAGCCTCCACGCCTACTTCTGCCTTGTCGAGACCGAGAAGTTCTTCTTCCTGGCTGACGCGGATACCGATGCTGGCTTTGAGGACGGCCCAGACCAGTCCGCTGGCGATAAAGGTGAATGCACCGATGGCGACAATGCCGAGCGCCTGTGTTGCATAGGAGGCATCGCCATTCGACCAGGGCACAATGATGGTACCCCAAACACCGGCGATCAGATGCACCGGAATGGCACCAACCACGTCATCGATCTTCATGCGATCGAGGAACGGTACCGCAAACACGACTATGGCACCGCCGACTGCGCCGATAACAACCGATTGCAGGATTGTCGGTGCGAGCGGTTCTGCGGTGATCGAAACGAGTCCGGCCAGGGCGCCGTTTAGCGCCATCGTGACATCGACGCGCTTGTAGATGATCTGGAGAAGGATGATCACGGTCACAACGCCTGCCGCTGCCGCCATGTTGGTGTTGACGAATATGCGGCTGATATCGCTGACATCACCGATTGTTCCCATGGCAAGCTGGGAGGCGCCGTTGAACCCGAACCAGCCAAGCCAAAGGACGAAAGTACCTAGTGTTGCAAGCGGGATCGAGGAACCGGGCATCGGTACGACCTGGCCTTCCTTGGAATATTTCCCGGAACGCGCTCCCAGAATGATCGCTCCGGCCAGTGCGGCCCAACCGCCGACCGAGTGAACGAGCGTTGAACCGGCGAAATCAGAAAAGCCGCGGGCGTCGAGCCAGCCTGTTCCCCATTCCCACGAACCGGTGATCGGATAGAGAAATCCGGTCAGGATGACTGTGAAAATCAGGAATGGCCAAAGCTTGATGCGCTCGGCCAGCGTGCCGGAGACAATGGAAGCGGTCGTGGCGCAGAATACCATCTGGAAAAACCAGTCCGATCCGGCCGAATATCCGGTCGACAGGGCTGCTGCGGCCTCGCCTTCGGCGCCAAGGCCGACTGTTTCGAGGACCTTTGGCGAAAACCACGATCCGAAATAGCCGCCATCGACGCCGTCATACATGAGATTGTATCCGACGAGCCAGAACATCAGGCCGGCAATCGAATAGAGGCTGATATTTTTCAGGCACTGCATCGAAACATTTTTCGAGCGTACCAGACCGGCTTCTAGCATGGCGAAACCTGCCGCCATCCACATGACCAGAAAGCCGCCGATCAAGAACAGCAGCGTGTTGAAAATATATGCCGTGTCAACGACGGTTGCGAATTGCGGCGTCTCTTGTGCCATTGCAGGAAATGCCAGCAGGGCAAGCGATGCAGCCAGTGTAGGTAGACTAAACAGTTTCATTGGAGATTCCCTTGGTCGGTATTGGTGCGCCTAAAGCGCATCGCTATCGGATTCGCCGGTGCGGATACGCACGGCATGTTCTACTGGAAGGACGAAAATCTTGCCGTCGCCGATGGTTCCGGTTTTGGCGGCTTCGGTAATTGCACTGACCGTTGCGTCGACAGCCTCCGAAGAGATGGCAACCTCGACTTTCAGTTTCGGAAGGAAACTGACCGAATACTCGGCGCCACGATAAATTTCCGTATGTCCCTTTTGCCGCCCGTAACCCTTGACCTCGGTTACGGTCAGCCCCTCAATTCCGGCTCCGGTAAGCGCTTCGCGCACGGCGTCGAGTTTGAACGGTTTGATGATGGCCATCACAAGCTTCATGAAGTCACACCTTGTTCTGTGCGGTTCCCCGCATTGCTATGAAATGCCGCTTCGCCGCTGTGGCGAGCGCGATCAAGGTATGGAAATCAAGCTTCGTGCCAGAATCGAAAAAAAATGATATCTAACTGAAAAATATGATAAATTATCGGAAAGACAAAACCTTCTGGTGCTATTAGATTGCCAGAAATGCCTAAATGTTAGCCATAGAAAAGACAGTGTCTATTATTTAGGCATCTTCAATCTGATCAGGCCTTCCTGCGCTACCGAAGCGACCAGGGTTCCGTCCCGCGCATAGAGCATGCCGCGGGTAAAGCCGCGCGAGCCCGACGACGACGGAGTGTCCTGCGAATAAAGCATCCAGTCGGCAAGGTCGTAAGGCCGATGGAACCACATCGCATGGTCGAGGCTGGCAACTTGCATGTCAGGATCAAAGACGGCACGGCCGTGCGGGAATGTTGCCGTGTCGAGAAGCGTCATGTCGGACAGATAGGCGAGAACGGCAGCCTGGATAGTGCGGTCATCGGGTGTCGGTCCTGTGGCGCGGACCCAGACATCCTGACGCGGCGGCAGCGGCACACGGCTTACGTAGTGCTCGAGCTTTACCGGTTTCATGTCGATCGGACGGTCGTGTTGCCAGAATTTCCTGATGTTCTCGGGAATTTCGAAATCGGACTGGCTGATCAGCTCCTTGCGATTGGCGAGGTTTTCGGGGGCGGTTACGTCCTTGGGCATGGGCATCTGGAAATCGAGGCCCGGTTCCTCTTTCTGGAACGACGCCTCCAGCGAAAAGATCGCCCGGCCTTTCTGGATCGCCACAACGCGCCGGGTCGTGAATGAAAGGCCGTCACGGATCCGGTCAACATCATAAATGATGGGAATGGACGGATCGCCCGGCAGCATGAAGTATCCATGCAGGGAATGCACGTGGCGGCCGGTCTCGACCGTACGCTGGGCCGCGACCAGGGCCTGGGCAATAACCTGACCGCCAAAAACGCGTATCCAGGTCACTTTCGGGCTGACGCCGCGATAGAGATTGTGTTCGATCTTTTCGAGGTCCAAAATGGACAACAGTTCCTGCATGGCATGCGGCATTACGGCGCCACTCCTCACGGTTCACGGCTCTCAACAAGCCGTGTCCACCATGATAGTGATGAATGTCAACGCATATGGGTACAATGTTGCGGAGCATCAGACTATGGCATCACAAAGGTTCGATATTGTCATCGCCGGTGCCGGATATGTCGGCATGGCGGCTGCAGTCGCAATCGGCCAGGCAAGGCCTGCGATGCGTATTGCTGTCGTTGATGCCGCACCTGCCGGTGTGTGGAAGAAGGATGGCCGCGCATCGGCCATTGCGGCTGCCGCCATGCGCATGTTCGGGCAACTCGGCTGCCTGGAGGAAATCCTGACCAAGGCGCAGCCGATCAATGACATGATCGTTACCGATTCGCGGACGTCAGATCCGGTGCGGCCGATTTTCCTGACCTTTGGCGACGAGGCTGGCACCGGTGAACCGTTTGCCCATATGGTGCCCAACGTAGTCATGAACGGCGCGTTGCGCCGTCGTGCCGTCGAGATCGGCATTACCCTTGTCGAGGGTGTGACAGTCGACGGTTTTGAAACCGGGCCAGCCGGGATCAGGGTATCTCTTGGCGACGGACGGACCCTGAAGGCCCGCCTGTTGATTGCCGCTGACGGGGTGCGTTCGCGCCTGCGCGACATGGCGGGCATCAAGACCGTGCACTGGGACTATGGACAGTCGGGTATCGTGTGCACGGTTGCCCATGAACGGCCGCATAATGGCCGGGCAGAAGAGCATTTCCTGCCTTCGGGCCCGTTTGCCATTCTGCCGCTTGCCGGCAACCGATCATCGTTAGTGTGGACCGAGCGGACCGAGGATGCAGACCGGCTGGTCAAGTCCGATGACCTTGTATTTGAAGCGGAACTGGAACGCCGCTTCGGTCTCAAGTTGGGTGAGATCAGGGTCGAGGGCGGCCGTAAGGCCTGGCCACTCGGCCTGACGCTGGCAAGAAGCTTCGTCAAACCGCGTTTCGCGCTAGCCGGGGATGCGGCACACGGCATTCACCCGATCGCCGGACAGGGCCTCAATCTCGGCCTGAAAGATGTTGCCGCGCTGGCGCAGACCATCGTCGAGGCAGAGCGCCTTGGAATGGATATCGGAGCGCTCGATGTGCTTGAACGTTACGAGCGCTGGCGGCGGTTTGATACCGTACAGATGGGCGTGACAACGGACGTTCTCAATCGTCTTTTCTCCAACGATTTTACCCCGGTTCGCGCCATGCGCGACATCGGACTAGGCATTGTCGATCGGCTACCGGGGCTCAAACGCTACTTCATCGAACAGGCGTCGGGCATGGCGGGTGACATGCCACGCCTGTTGCGGGGCGAGGCAATCTGATTTGCGTGCATATTCGCGCGGTTTGACGGGGCGCCGGACTTGCTAGCCGCGTTTTGCCGTGGCAACCGGGGCCGCCAACCGCTTGAAGCGGGTTCACAAAAAAACATGAAGGTGATACTTGGACGAAGAAAAAAACAAACGGCTGACACTTGATGAAACAGCTTTATTGTGCCGCGCAGCTGCCGGAGAGGCGGGGTTTCCGCAACAACTGGCGGAGTTTGCCGGCGAGATGGTGGTCTGGCTGGAGCGGCACCGCATGCCAGGTATCGGAGCGATGGCGATCGCACTGGATACAATGGGCCGCTTCGATGCCGGGACGGCCGGTCCGGAACAGCTCGAATCGGGAGAATTCCGATTTCCGGAGGCGTTTACCGGAGGCATGTTCATCCTGGGAAATTTCCCAAAGCTGAAGTTCCCGGCAAAAATCAACGGACCGAACCACGGCGCCCTGTTGATGGTGCCGTTCTTTGCCCTGGCAGCCCAGCAGAACAAATCCGCGATCCGCATTGCATTTCTGGACGAGGACGACAAACCGGCAGCCCAGGTCTCCTATGAAGACGGACAGTCGCGCATTGACGGCGACATGCGGGCGGTTCTGGTGTGCCGCAAGCTTGGGATCGAATATCCGGTGAAACTGGATTGCGAACTTCGCAGCCCCTTCGACGGACCGGTTACCTGTCCGGCCGAAATTGCAGACCGGTTGGCGCCCAAGCACTAGGGCCTTGCAGCAGACATGAAGCGCAGCGCCGAATGCGGCCGCGATCGGGCATGAAAACGCGCCTCCCGTACTGTTGCGCTTCGCGGATTTCTGCAATTCGGGCGAAAATCTTCGAGACAATACTGCAAAGACGCGTATTGCTGTCCGGATAGGGAAATTCCGGACCTCAGACAATGTTTCAACGCCGAATGCCCGAATGGCTGCGTCATAGCCCAACTCCGCATGTGCGCAGCTTTGCCGCACTTGCCGGGTTTGAAGCGGCGGCGCGGGGAGTGCTGATCTCGACATTTCCAATCGTCATGTACCGGGCAATCGGTAATGCCGAAAAGGTATCGGAAATCTACTTTTTCATCGGCCTGATTTCACTTTCCGTAGGTCTTCTGGTTCCTTGGCTCGGGCGGTTCATCCCGCGGCGCTGGCTGTTTACGGCGGGTGCGATGATGATGGTTGCCGGTTGTCTTTCCGCCATCGCCAGCGGACCGGCCTTCACGACGCTTGGCCTTGCGCTTTGTACAGGCGCCGTGGTGGTCATGTTTGTCTGCTTCAACGCCTATGTCATGGATCACATCCGGCGTTCGGAGCTTGGTGCGCTGGAAACACAACGGTTGTTTTACAGCGGGTTTTCGTGGACAGCCGGCCCGGTCCTCGGTGTCACGCTCCTGGAAATCTGGCCGCCGGCACCGTTCCTTCTGTCGGCACTGTTTGCCATCTGTCTCGTGGCAACATTCTGGTGCCTGCGCATGAGCGATGTAAAACAGATCGTGAGGGCCAAGGCGCCGTCGCCCAACCCGATCGCCTACCTGGCGCGTTTTGTTGTCCAGCCCAGACTGGTCGCCGGCTGGATATTTGCAGTTGTCCGTTCCGCCGGATGGTGGGTCTATGTCGTCTACCTGCCGATTTTCGCCGTTGAAAACGGTTTCGACAGCCGGCTTGGCGGATCCCTGCTTTCGATATCCAACAGCTTCCTTCTGCTGACCCCGTTCATGCTCAAATGGATGAATGCGCGGTCGGTTCGAACCGCCATACGGACAGGATTTGCCTGCTCGGCACTGTGTTTCCTGATGGCCTCGCTGGTCTCTTTTGCGCCACTGGTAGCCATCGGACTTCTTTTTGCAGGCACATTCTTTCTTATCCTGCTCGATCTCAGCGCCGGATTGCCGTTCCTGATGGCTGTTCGTCCGGGGGAGCGAACCGAAATGTCGGCGGTGTATGCGACATTCCGCGACGTGTCGGGAATCGTAACACCGGGCCTGGGACGGTTTGTCCTGATCTTTGCGCCCCTGCCCGCGGTTTTTGCGATGGCCGGCCTGGGATTGGGTTTGGCTTGGCTGCTGGCAGCAAGACTGAATCCGAGATTGGGAAAATCCCGCATCCCGCTGAGCATCAGCTAGCCCCGCAAGCACTACCGGCGCGGTATGATGGCCGCGGGAAGCCGGCTGTTGAACAGAAAAACGTGGGTTTGTTTTTTACGGAAGCTGGCGCTTCAGTTTACGACAAGGCCGAGGCGCTGGCGCAGGCGCCGCAGTGTATTGGCCAGCATGGTGCGTTCGATGCCGCTTTGACTGCCGACCTGTTTGGCCATGTCGAGCAAGTGTTCCTTTTCATCATCGGTCAGGCGGCCTTGCAGAAACCGGCCAGCATTGTCGATCACGGTAGTCGTTTCGGCAACCTGGGTTACGGCCCATTTGGCGTAGATCATCGCTTCGCCGGTTTCATCCTTGCCGGCAATCTGCGCAACCAGATCTTCGACGTGTTTCTCATCGTCCGGAGTCAACGGGCCATCTTCTGCGGCGACAGCAGCCAGAATTGCCGCCGCCGCTACAACCGGATCATCGATTGCCGTAACAGGTGACATTGCTGCTTTCTTGCGCAGCTTGCGCCGCCTGAAGTCGCCGCGCACCTTGCCGACGACATTACCGATTTCCGATGCCGCGTCATTGATCATCTTGATCCGGTACCACCAGAATGCAGCGCCGGCCAGCAAGCCGATTACGGCGAGTACGATGTGCATGGTCACCAACCTTGATTGTGTCGCAGGTATCAATGCCAGCCATGATAGCATTAAACGGTCAATCAAATGTTTATATGCTTCCCCCCGATTATGGCAGTCCACGTATTTCGCCTTTGCAAATAACGGCCGGATCGTGCGGCGCGCGCGCAAAGACTTTTTCAACGGCGGGGCGGAAATGGTCAAGATCACGGGTCGGGAAATCGGGGTCGAATGACGCCTGGTCCCAGCGTTCGCAGAAATCTGCACACGTCTGATAGTAGGGATGGCCGGCAAATTTCCTGCGTTCTTCAGGGTCGCCGCCATAGTGGTGCATGTAATAGATTTTCTGGAAGCTGCCGTGGTGCTCCACGGTCCATGTGCATTCGTCACGGACGTAGGGGCGCAGGATTTCGGCTGCAAACTTGTCGTGATTTGCCGGGGCGAGCCGGTCTCCGATGTCATGCAGCAGGGCTGACACGATCCAGTCGGTGTCGGCACCGTCATTTTCCGCACGGGTGGCGGTTTGCAACGCGTGGGCGAGGCGGGTGATCTTGTAGCCAGTCAGCGTTTCTTCTGCCTGCTTTGCCAATTCGTCAAGCAGTCGCGGTGCCGTTCCGTGAATGTACTGTTCTTCGAGTTCCTGAAGCAGTTCATAATCACTGCGTGTGCCGTCTTTCATCTGTGTGAAAGAAACACGCCTGTCCTCATTGTCACCCATTTTA
Source organism: Phyllobacteriaceae bacterium (assembly GCA_024645155.1). Taxonomy (GTDB): domain Bacteria; phylum Pseudomonadota; class Alphaproteobacteria; order Rhizobiales; family Rhizobiaceae; genus JAHEGF01. The sequence goes on from JAHEGF010000057.1 coordinate 11,445, forward strand.
CGACCTCCAGGCAGCATTTCTTCCACAATACCGGTGAAGCCGGTCACTGCCAATCGCCGCGACATATTCGTTCGCTCCGGTGCACAATTACGTAACGGAAAATCGCTTTGATTGGCATCTTCGAAACCAAAAAACAGCAATTGAGGTCTAAAATTATGAAAAATTCGCGAAAACGAGGAAACGCACCATGCTGAACATCGTGAAAGAAAGTGCTGCCAACCGGGACACTGCATCCGGCCTGGTATTGACCGACATTACTTCCGAAGCTTCCAAACTGCCTGCCTTTGACGGCCATGAACGGGTCTGGCTCGGCAGCGACAGAAATCGCGGTTTGACCGCAATCGTCGGAATTCACAACACGGTGCTTGGGCCGGCATGTGGCGGTACCAGAATTTGGCCATATGAGAGTTTCGATGCGGCGGTGACCGATGCACTACGCCTGTCACGCGGCATGACGTTCAAGTCAGCCATTGCAGGCCTGCCGTTTGGTGGCGACAAGGCGGTTATCATCGCCGACCCGAAAACGGATAAAACATCGCAATTGCTTGAAGCCTATGCGGAAATGCTGCAGGCGCTCGACGGCCAGTACTTCACCGGCGAGGATGTCGGCATGACGCTGGCGGACGCCGACTATATTCGTGAGCGGACACCCTATATCTCGGGAACTACGGTTGGCGGCAGCGGCAATCCGTCACCGGTCACCGCGCGTGGCGTCTATCTCGGACTGAAAGCAGCCTGGAAGTACAAATCCGGCACGGACAGCCTTAATGGCGTGCGTATCGCCGTGCAGGGCCTCGGGTCGGTCGGCTGGGCGCTGGCGGAAGATCTTGCCAAGGACGGTGCCAAACTCGTTGTTGCCGATGTCGACGCGGAGCGGGTTGCTGCCGCGGTCAAGCGGCTTTGTGCTACCGCCATCGACGTTGGCGGCATTCTTTTTGCCGATGCCGAAATTCTGGCTCCGTGCGCACTTGGCGGAATCCTGAACAAGGAAACGATCCCGCAGGTCAAGGTGCGGGTGGTTGCCGGAGCGGCCAACAACCAGCTTGCCGACCATGGCGACGCTCAATTGCTGGCCGAACGCGGCATCCTCTATGCGCCGGACTATGTCATCAATGGCGGTGGAATCGTCAATGTGGCGATGGAACTGATGCCCGGAGGCTATGACAGGAAGGCTGTTGAAGCCAAGGTCGCGCAGATACCGGTGACACTGACAACGATCTTCCAGCGCGCCGAAAAGGAAAACAGGCCGACAAATGATGTCTCATTGGCGATGGCCAGGGAAATCATTGCCTGCGCCGGGCGCAGGCCTTGACCTGCGTCGCGGTCAATGGCCGGCGATGCCCGAAAGCGCTTCCCTGCCCCAGAGCTGCCTGAGCGCCGCATCGCGCCTGCAGCCGCGGCGGTATAGTCCATAGCGCACCGCGTTCTTCTTATAATAATTCTGGTGATAATCCTCGGCCGGCCAGAACGGGCCTGCGGAAATGATCGCAGTGACAACGCGTTTGCCAAGGGTCTTGCTTGCCTCAGCAGCCGCTTCACGGGCCTGCGCAAGCTGGTCGCCGTCAAGAGCGTATATAGCCGTCGTATAGCTGTGGCCGCGATCGCAGAACTGCCCGCCACCATCGACCGGATTGATCGAGCGGAAGAAGATCCTGGTCAGCTCGCGGTAGGTAACCCTTCCCGGATCAAAGGTGATCTTGACAGCTTCACGGTGACGGCCGGCAGAGTGGTTTCGGTATGTCGGGTTCTGCGTGTTGCCGCCGGTATAACCGGAGATGGTGGAAACCACGCCCCTGACATGGTCGAAGTCGGATTCGACGCACCAGAAACATCCGCCGGCAAATATCGCGACCTCGCGGTCAGCGGAATTCGCCGCCGAAATGCCTGTGCCAGTGGTGATGATGAAAACCAGTCCCAAAATGCCAAGATAGTGACGCATGTTCAGCCTCATATCGTGAGCGGAAATGCTCACTAGTGATGACGCAAACAATCAAGTGTCAACACCGAAAATCAAATCACGGCTCTACACGATGAGTTGATACGCGGCTGATCGCGAATTCGCGGTCAGGATACGGCGTCGAATGCCGACAGGGCCTCCGCACCGTAGATCATCGAAGGTCCGCCACCCATGTAGAGTGCGACCGCAATGGTTTCGATGACCTCGTCGCGGGTCGCTCCCAGCTTCCTTGCCGCCCTGGCATGAAAGGCCAGGCATCCATCGCAACGCGCGGTGATGCCGATGGCGAGGGCGATCAGTTCCTTGGTCTTGGAATCAAGAACACCCGGCGCTATTGCCGCACTGGCAAGAGCGGCAAATCCCTTTGCCGGTTCGGGCATTGCCCTGCGCAGTTCCGCCATGCGCTGATTGGTCTGCTCGGTAAATTCGATCCAGTTGGTCTCGGCCACGTTTCAACCTCCGAAAAGTTGTTTCGGGAGCATAACTACGCAAATTGCATGGGCGCCGGATTGACGCCGGTCAAATGAACGGTTGCGCGGCCATCATACGCGGCGTTCGACCATCATCTTTTTTATTTCGGCAATCGCCTTGGCGGGATTGAGTCCCTTCGGACAAGTCTGGGTGCAATTCATGATGGTATGGCAGCGGTAAAGCCGGAACGGGTCTTCAAGATTGTCGAGGCGCTCTCCGGTGGCTTCGTCACGCGAATCGATCAGCCAGCGATAGGCCTGCAGCAGGACCGCGGGTCCGAGATACCGGTCACCATTCCACCAGTAGCTTGGGCACGATGTTGAACAGCAGGCACAAAGGATGCATTCGTAAAGCCCGTCCAGCCTGGCGCGGTCCTCATGGGACTGTTTCCATTCGGCCGCCGGTTGCGGAGAGGTTGTTTGCAGCCACGGCTCGATGGACCGGTGCTGGGCATAAAAGTTGGTCAGATCCGGCACGAGGTCCTTGACGACCGGCAAGTGCGGCAGCGGATAGATTTTCACGGTACCGTCGATCTCGTCCATGCCCTTGGTGCAGGCGAGCGTGTTGGTGCCGTCAATGTTCATGGCGCACGAACCACAGATACCTTCGCGGCACGACCGGCGCAGCGTCAGCGTCGGATCGACGGTATTCTTGATCCAAAGCAGCGCATCGAGGACCATCGGACCGCAATCATCGAGATCGACCTGATAGGTATCCATGCGGGGATTATCGTCATCATCGGGCGACCAGCGGTAAATGCGGAATTCGCGGGTGTTCTTCGCGCCATCCGGATTTGGCCAGGTTTTTCCCTCGTTTACCGTGGAATTTTTCGGAAGTGCCAGTTCAACCATTTCTTGCCGTCCTTTCGGCCGGGGTCACGAGCCCCGGTCCCTCAATTCAAACATGGCGTTGTTGCGGGTCTCGCCCACCAGCCGGTAGCCGTGTTTCCTGAAGACCGCGTAGCAGTCCGGGTTCCACTGCGAGCGGCCGGTATGCTCTATGACAATACGTGCCGGATGCATCATGGTGCCGGACTGTTCAAGAAACGGCGGTATTGCCTTGTCTTCAAAACCTTCAATGTCGGCCTTCAGCGTGTCGACCCGCGTCAGCCCGGCTTGCGCCACGATGTCTGCCAGCGGCTTCATTTCTATGGAGCCGTTCGCATCCGGGCAGGTTTCGACAATCGCCAGATCGTCCTTGCGTATTTCCAGATGCACCCTGCCATCGGTGTCGCCAGCGGCGACGCATGCTATGGTCACATTGGAAAGGCCCGACGCGGAAACGTTGAACTCAAGAGCACGCACGATGTCCGGGTTGGCATCGATTGCCAACACATGGCCTTCGGGTCCGGCCTTTTGCGCCAGCGGAAGGGTATACAGGCCAATATTGGCGCCGAGATCGATAAATGTACCGCCTTCGGGGGTCCCGGAGACCAGGAAGTCGATTTCACGGCGGTTGTAGCCAGGATAGATCAGTAGCGAATCCTCGATCAGGTTCGCACCCTTGCGTACCCGAAATGCGGAGCCGTTGGATCGGACATCGATACATTGATGAGACCCG
>JAHEGF010000058.1 GCA_024645155.1 Phyllobacteriaceae bacterium
GGTGGCGATCAGATCGTCCACGAGGATCACTTTTTCGCCTGCGGAAACACCATCGCGATGAATCTCCATCTCGTCGAGGCCATATTCGAGACTGTAGGCAATGCGTACGGTCTCGTGCGGCAGCTTTCCCTTCTTGCGGATCGGCACGAAACCTGCTGACAACTGATGGGCGATGGCGCCTCCCAAAATAAAGCCGCGCGCCTCTATTCCGGCAATCTTGTCTACCTTGGACCCGGCATAGGGATGGACCAGTTCATCGACTGCGCGGCGAAACGCACGGGCGTTTCCGAGCAAAGTGGTGATATCGCGGAATTGTATTCCCGGTTTTGGATAGTCCGGTATCGTGCGGATCGACCGCAAAAGTTCTGCCTTCATGTCGTGCATGGTGACGCTCCCCGTGACATCGGGAGACAATGCCAATCGCCAAGGATATTGCAATGCCTGGAGATCGGTTTTTCGGCCGAAAGCGGAGTGGCAGTTCTATTCTGACAGCGGTGAATATGGATCAAGGCTTACCGGCAGCACCTATTAGTCCCGGCCGGCTTCGGGCTTCGATTATCCGCGACGCAGCACGATTGCACGGCCAAACGAAAGATTGATCGCGCGATACTGCTGTTCATTTTGCCGGAAATCTAGTGCGCGACGCCGGACCAAACCCGCTTCTTGACGACGTAAAGCAGCGCTGAGAAGATCAGCAGGAACACGATGACACGGAACCCTGTTTTTTTTCGGTCTTCCATGTGTGGCTCTGCAGCCCACATCAGGAACGCCGTGATGTCCCTGGCATACTGGTCAACGGTTTCCGGCGAACCGTCATCATAAGTGACGAGCTCATCGGATAGTGGCGCAGCCATCGCCAGCGACTGGCTGGCGACGAAATAGGGATTGTAGTAGGTCCCCTCCGGGATCTCGCCATGACCGTGAGGCTCCTCGCCATAGCCGGTCAGCAGCGAATAGATGTAGTCCGGCCCGCCCTCGGCATACTGGGTAAAGATATCGAACACGAATGTCGGGAACCCGCGCTCGACGCCCCGCGCCTTGGCGATCAGCGAGAAGTCCGGTGGCGGCGCACCGTTGTTTGCGGCAGCCGCCGCTTCAACATTAGGGAACGGCGACGGAAATCGATCTGACGGTTTGGCGGCGCGATCAAACATTTCGCCATCGGAATTGGGCCCGTCGGTCACCTCATATTCCGCGGCAAATGCCTTTACCTGCTCTTCGGAATATCCGAGATCCTCAAGCGAGCGGAAGGCCACGAGCTTCATGGAATGGCAGGCCGAGCAGACTTCCTTGAATATTTTCAGACCGCGCTGCAACTGCACCTTGTCGTAGGTCCCGAAGGGGCCTGCGAAACTCCAGTCGACATGTTTGGGTTTCTTGATCGGAAACTCCGACGCCGAAGACATCGTCACGGCCACAATGCAGGAGGCTGCAAAAGTCAGAATGCCGGTTACAAATTTTTTCATTGCTACAATTTCCCTGTCAGCATTCCGGGTTTTTAGCCGCGTGTTTCCGGTGCAGCAGCCGCAGCGTCCGGCTGTGCGCCGCCGCCATCGCCTGCCTTTTCGAGCACCGATTCCGTGATCGAATTCGGCATTCTCCTTGGCGTCTCGATCAGGCCGAGCAACGGCATGACCACTACGAAGAACGCGAAATAGTAAAGTGTCGCGACCTGTGCCATGGCCACATAGGTGCCTTCGGCGGGTTTCGAACCGAGCCAGCCCAGGATGATGCAGTCGACAACGAATATCCAGAAGAACAGCTTGAACCACGGACGGTAGACTGCCGAGCGCACCTTCGATGTATCGAGCCACGGCACCACGAACAGGACCAGGATCGACCCGAACATTGCAATGACGCCGCCAAGTTTGGAATCGATCGGACCGATGTTGAAGGTGATCGCGCGCAGGATCGCGTAAAATGGCAGGTAGTACCACTCCGGCACGATATGCGCAGGCGTCACCAACGGATTGGCCTGGGTGTAGTTGTCGGGATGCCCGAGATAATTCGGGATGTAGAAGACAAAATAGGCAAACACCAGCAGGAACAGCATCATCGCGAAGGAATCCTTGACCGTCGCGTATGGCGTAAATGCAAGAGTATCCGTTTTCGATTTGACCTCGATGCCGGTCGGATTTGTCTGGCCGGTCACATGCAGCGCCCACACATGCAGGATCACCACACCGGCGATCATGAACGGCAGCAGGTAATGCAGCGAGTAGAACCGGTTGAGCGTCGGGTTGTCGACGGCAAACCCGCCGAGAAGCAGCTGCTGGATTGGCTCACCGATGATCGGAAATGCGGTGAAGAAGCCGGTGATCACAGTCGCTCCCCAAAAAGACATCTGCCCCCACGGCAATACGTACCCCATGAAGCCGGTTGCCATCATCAGCAGGTAGATGATGACCCCGAGGATCCAGAGCATCTCGCGCGGTGCCTTGTAGGAGCCGTAATAGAGGCCCCGGAAGATATGGACATAGACGGCAATGAAGAAGAACGAGGCACCATTGGAATGCAGATAGCGCAGCAGCCAGCCCGAATTGACATCGCGCATGATGTGCTCGACGGAATCGAATGCCAGTTGCGTCGTTGCCGCGTAGTGCATAGCCAGCACGATGCCGGTCATGATCTGCGCGACCAGCATAATCGCCAGAATGCCGCCGAAAGTGTAGGCGTAATTCAGATTGCGCGGCACCGGATAGGCAACGAATGAATCATACATCAGACGCGGCAGGGGCAGCCTTGCGTCCAGCCATTTCTCAATTCCGGTCGTCGGCGTGTAGCTTGAATGTCCACCGCTCATTTCGCTAGATCTCCCAAAGCCTTAGCCGATGCGTATAACCGTATCGGAAGTAAATTCGAATTGTGGAATGGCAAGGTTCTGTGGCGCCGGTCCTTTGCGAATCCGGCCGGCGGTGTCGTAGTGCGAACCGTGACAGGGGCAGAACCAGCCGCCAAAATCGCCGGCCTGGCCAAGCGGAACACAGCCCAGATGGGTGCATGAACCGACCATGATGATCCAGTTTTCCTTGCCCTCTCCCGCAGACCGGTCGAGATCGGTTGCCGCCGCGTCGCTTGAGATATTGGCGTTGCGCGCCACCGGGTCTTTCAGTTCGGCAAGGGCCACCGCCTTTGCCTCCTCGATCTCCTTGTCGGTGCGGTTGCGGATAAAGACCGGCTTGCCGCGCCATTTGACGGTGACCGACATCCCCGGCTCGATACTCGACACATCGACCTCGATCGAGGCAAGGGCCAGTGTCGAGGCATCCGGCCGCATCTGGTCGATAAACGGCCAGACGGCTGCAGCGGCGCCAACGGCGCCCGCCATGCCGGTAGCTACATAAAGAAAATCACGGCGGCTTTGATCGCCAGTATCCTGCACACTCACGTGACTGAGTCCTTTCGGCTTTTCGGTTCTATGATTCTGCGATCCCCAAGCACATAGCGCAGCACTCAGTGAATCCCACCGATATTTTGCGCGGTTCTAAGTGCCATCCGGCTACTTGTCTAGTCGGAACTTAGCCCAACGGCAACATGTCGCAAACAGCGTTTTGCCCTTTTCCGCAATCAATTGAGGATGCGCTCGACAATTTCCAAAATGATTATGTCCGGATCGGCGGCTTCAATCGCCTGCCAATCGATTTTCCCGTGATCGTGGTGCGTCCAGTGCACGCTACCGAATGTCCGCGCCAGCAACGGAGTGAAATAGTTTTTCGTAAAGGAGTCCCCGATGAGGTACACCCGCGGCCGGAGTTTGCCATCAAGCGCCGCCCGATTGGAGGCGGCCATGAGACGGCGCCGGTGTTCATTGACTTCATTTCCGTCAATCTCGCGGATCGCCAGATCCCGGGTTTCAAACGGGTTTTCGGAAAACACCGGGCGCCTGACAAACCGCGCTTCATGCTTTCCCGACATGGCGACGAGCTGTTCGGCCGCCTTCTGGGTTTCAAATCCGCGAAGCACGCGCGCGACGGGGATGGCCTTTTCCTCCATGCCGAGTTCCGAAAGCACGGAATTGAAAGCTATCAGCGCGCCGAGCCGGTTCCAGTGGGTGTCAACCTCGTCATAGAGCTGATGCTGCTGTTTTGCGCTTCTGAGTGTTCCGCGGATATCGGCAAAGGGTATCGCGGATGCGGCCAGCTTTCGGTGCAGCAGTTCAAGCGAATCGGGCTGCGAAACATCCCATTGATACCGGGCCGGCAGTTTTTCGGGATAGATCGAGGTCTTGTCAGGTGCGGAAAAAAACACAAACGCCCTGCCTCTGCTTTTCTGGTAGGCGTAGAGCGTATTTGCCAGATCATACCACAGCTTGATGTTCTCGGCATCATAAAGCTTGCCCTCGGGCCGCCGCCGCAAATTGCCGGAATTGAAGAACAGCCAGCCGTCCAGCCCCTCGACAACCGGTTCGGATCTCGTACCAAAATTCCGCATGTCGATGGCAACAACCTGCATTTTGTCGCCAAGCCCGATGTTACGGTCGACAAACCCCTCGATCTGCGACCGGAAACCGGCAGATCCGTCACCGGGTTCCACATTTTCATAACCCCCGAATACCGACCGGTAGGCGACCGGCAGCGCCGGAATTGCGAGAAGAAAGCAAACGATGCTGACAAACAGCTGGTGTTGAATCCGGGTGATGTTCATGGTGCGCTTGTGCATCGACTAAAACCGGAAATAGAGAAACGGGTTGTAGTTGCTGCCTGCGACAAAGATCAGCGCAAGCGCAAGCAATCCAAGCGCCAGCGTGTCGCGAATGGCAAGTTCGTGATTCACAGCGCCAATGAAGCCCGGCAGTGGCAGTCTGGACAGGGTCCTGCTTGCCCCGCCGATGACCCGCCGCCACATTGCGCCGGGCACTAGCGCCAGAAGGGTTCCGGCAATCATCGCCGCGATCCATCCCGAATTCACCGCTTCCGTGAAGACCTCATCGAGGAAATCATTGCCACCTGCACCGGCAAGCGCTGCAAAAAAGGTGATCGCCTCTGCAAGGGTCTCAGCCCTGAACCACACCCAGCCGCTCATCACGACGAGCAGGGTGTATGCCACGGAGACAAACGCCGGCAGCCGCTGCAAAACGCTGCCGAAACCCATTCGCTCGATGACCAGAAAGGCGCCATGGTGAAGCCCCCAGACAAGGAAATTCATGGCCGCACCATGCCAGATCCCGCACAGAGCGAAAACGCCGACAAGGTTGGCGTAGGTCCGTATTGTGCCACCACGATTGCCACCGAGAGGAATGTAGAGGTAGTCGCGGAACCAGCGCGACAGCGACATGTGCCAGCGGCGCCAGAATTCCGTGATTGACCTTGAAGAATAGGGAAGGCGAAAATTGCGCGGAAATGAAAACGCGCACATCAGGCCGATGCCGATGGCCATATTGGAATAACCGGCAAAATCGAAATATATCTGCAGTGTATAGGCCACAAGTCCACCCCAGGCTTCGCCTGCATCGAGCAACCCGACCGATGAAAACGCGACATCGGCGAAATGGCCGACCTCGTTGGCAATCAGGACTTTTTGCGCCAGTCCGATGGCAAAGACCCGCAGACCGAGCGAGACCCGCATCAGCGTGTGATGCCGTTGCTTCAACTGATGCGATACTTTTGAAAACCGCACGATCGGACCGGCAACAAGTTGCGGAAACATGGTGATGTATAACGCGACTCGAAGCCACGTTCGTTCGGCCTGCGCCCGCCCGCGCGCAACGTCAACCATATAGGATATGGCCTGGAACGAGAAGAACGAAACGCCGAGCGGCAATGCGATATCCGGCACCGGAATGCCTGCCCCGGACAGAACGTTGAATATCTCGGCCGCAAATCCGGCATACTTGCTCACCCCCAGCAATGCCAGGTTCCAGCCTACTCCGGAAGCAAGCGCAAATCGCCTACCCTGGGCAATCTTGAGGCCGATGATCCAGTTGATGGTGACCGACAGTAAAAGAACAAGGACGAAAACCGGCTCGCCCCAAGCATAAAACACTATGCTGAATACGAGCAAAACGGCATTTTTTGCGCCAACCGTTCGTGCCAGGCAGTAGCAGATGAGAAACAGCGGCAGGAACACGTAAAGGAACAGATTGGAACTGAATACCATTCGGGCCGCCCGGTTTACCGTTTCTCGGGGTCACAGCGCTTCAACCCCACCGTTTGCTTCATCCGGCACGGATACTGACAGGCAGGCTGAATCGCGCGGTTTGTTTTCAAAAACCTCAAGGCGTGTAGAACCTGGGCCCCGGGTTTGCAACTATTCCGCCGCTTCACCTTTAGCGAGCATGTCGCCCTTGTACAGGAAGCCGCCGGACTGCCGCTTCCACAATTGTGCGTAAAGCCCGTTGCGGGCCACCAGTTCGTCATGGCTGCCGGTTTCGATAATCGCCCCTTTGTCCATCACCACCAGCCGGTCCATCGCTGCAATGGTTGAAAGCCGGTGCGCGATCGCGATCACGGTCTTGCCCTCCATCAACCGGTAGAGGTTTTCCTGGATTGCGGCCTCGACTTCCGAATCGAGCGCCGACGTCGCCTCATCCATGATCAGTATCGGGGCGTCCTTGAGCATGACCCGGGCGATGGCGATGCGCTGGCGCTGACCGCCCGACAGTTTGACGCCGCGCTCGCCGACATGGGCATCGAAACCTTTTCGCCCTTTTGCATCTTCGAGATCTGCGATGAAGTCGCTGGCCTCGGCGCGGTCGGCTGCTTGCACAAGCTTATTCTCGCCGGCGCCGGGGCGGCCATAGAGAATATTCTCGCGTACCGACCGGTGCAGGAGCGAGGTATCCTGCGTGACCATCGCGATCTGCGCGCGCAATGTTTCCTGGGTAACCAGCGATATGTCCTGACCATCTATCAGGATGCGTCCGCCCTCAAGATCGTAGAACCGCAGAAGCAGGTTGACCAGTGTCGATTTGCCTGAGCCGGACCGTCCGACCAGCCCCACTTTCTCGCCGGGCCTGACAGTCAGCGAGAGGTTTTCAAAAACACCACCTTCCTTGCCGTAATGGAACTTCAGGTGATCAAAAACGATCTCACCTTTGCTCACTTCGAGCGGTTTGGCGGCAGGGCTGTCGTCCACAAGCCGTGGCAGCGAAATCGACCCGATGCCATCCTGGACCGTGCCGATATTTTCAAACAGGCCGGACAGTTCCCACATGATCCATTGCGACATGCCCCAGATGCGCAGCACCAGACCGATGACAACCGCAACGGCGCCGATCGTCACGGCCCCGCCCAGCCACAGCCAGATCGCCAGGCCGCCAATCGAAAAAAGCAGCAGGGAATTCAAAACGTAGAGAAGCCCGTACAGCATCGTCACCAAACGCATTTGCCGGTACACCGTGTTGAGAAACGGCTCCATGCCCTCGCGCGCATAGGTTGCCTCGCGATTGGCGTGCGAAAACAGTTTGACCGTCTGGATGTTTGTGTAGCTGTCGACAATTCGCCCCGTCATGATCGAACGGGCATCAGCTTGTGCAGCGGCAACCTTGCCCAGTCTTGGCACAAAAAACCGCATCAGCACGAAATAGCCAATCAGCCACAAGCCGAGCGGTGCAGCCAGCCGCAAATCTGCCGATCCGGCCAGGAAAAGGACGCCAGTGAAGTACACCGCCACGTAATTGAGCACCTCGGCAAGCTTGATGACGCATTCGCGCACTGCCAGTGCAGTCTGCATCAGTTTGGTAGCGATTCGCCCGGCAAATTCGTCCTGGTAGAAGGCCATCGACTGCTTCAGCAGATAGCGGTGTACCTGCCATCGGATCCGCATCGGATAGTTACCAAGCAGCGTCTGGTGCGTTATCGCCGACTGGATGAAAACCACGGCCGGCAGGAAGAACAGAATGACGATGGCCATTCCAGCAAGTTTCCAGCCTTCGGTTGCAAGAAATGTCTCGCGGCTTTGATTGGACAGCCAGTCGACGATGTTGCCGAGAAACGAGAAAAGCATCACCTCGACAATTGCAATAATCGCCATCAGGATCGCGGTTGTTATGATGTATTTCCATGCGCCCGTTGTGTAGTGGCGGCAAAATGCGATCAGCTTGCGCGGCGGCTCCACCGGTTCACCGGGCGGAAATGCATCCAGGCGCTTTTCAAACCAATGGAAAAAGACGTTCATGAAACCAGCCACTATTTGACAAACCCGCGGGGCATGCACCGGCGCAAGGCGGTGCATCCGAAATACCGGACTTTGATGATGTATAGCCGCTGGTTGCAACTTTGTCATTGCACTCCGCCACCGGCTTGCCGTTCTACTGACACAACGCTATCGGTTGGCCATGTCGCAAGGCCCCCGCATCGCTCTTTTTCAACCGGATATTCCCGGCAACACCGGGACGATTCTGCGCCTTGGCGCATGTCTCGGGCTCGGCATCGACATCATCGGCCCTGCGGGGTTTGATCTGTCCGACCGGGCATTGAAGCGGGCAGGCATGGACTATCTCGAATCAGCCGCGTTGACCCGTCATGATGACTGGTCGGCATTCGAGACCGGCCGCAGCGATGACCGCCGCCGCCTTGTCTTGTTCTCAACCAGGGCAACACTTGCCTACACGCGGTTCGAATACCGCCCGTCGGACATTTTGCTGTTTGGCCGTGAAACGTCGGGCGTTCCCGATTTCGTCCACGCGGCTGCAGACGCCGCGGTCACAATCCCGATGCCCGGCGGCGGCCGCAGTCTCAACCTTGCAATCAGCGTTGCGATGGCCGCAGGAGAGGTCATGCGGCAACTGGACGGCCCGGCAGCCCGGACCGGCGAAACCGAATGACCGCTTGAGGTCTTGACCCGCTTTCAAATTGCGCTACGGGTCGCAGGAGATCGAAAGTTGACCGCTGGCAAGAAGCAGCGTGCCGAAAGCTGATAACATGAAGAGACCTGATATCCCCGCCGGGCTGCCAGCCGGCATTGAAGACAAGAAAGAGACGGCCACTGCCTGGTTTGCAACTCTGCGAGACCGCATTTGCACTGCATTGGAGGAAATCGAGGACGAGGCCGATGATTCAACGGCGCCGGGAACGCCCGGCCGCTTCGAGAAGACACCATGGCAACGCGACAATGGCGGTGGCGGTGGCGGGGTCATGTCGATCCTGAAGGGACGTGTCTTTGAAAAGGCCGGCGTTCACATCTCCACCGTGCACGGCGAGTTTTCCGAAGAGTTCCGCACACAGATTCCAGGCGCGACCGACGATCCGCGATTTTGGGCGGCAGGGATTTCGCTGATTGTCCACCCGCGAAACCCGAATGTCCCCGCGGTTCACATGAACACCCGCATGGTCGTTACAACCCGCCAGTGGTTTGGTGGCGGTGCCGACCTGACCCCGGTGCTTGACCGTCGCAGGACGCAGGACGACCCTGACACCGAGGCCTTCCACAGGGCGCTCGAACTGACCTGCAACAGCCACCGGGACGTCGCCGATTATCCCAAACTGAAGAAGTGGTGCGATGAATATTTCTATCTGCCGCATCGCAGCGAGCCGCGCGGTATTGGCGGCATCTTCTACGACTGGATGCATTCGCCGGAGGACAAGGGGGGATGGAATGCCGACTTCGCGTTCACCCGTGACGTTGGCCGCGCATTTCTTGTGATCTACCCCTTCATAGTCCGCAGGAACTTCAATCAGGCGTGGAACGATGCTGACCGCCAAGAGCAGCTTGTCCGCCGCGGCCGCTATGTCGAATTCAACCTTCTGTATGATCGCGGCACCATTTTCGGTTTGAAAACAGGGGGAAACGTCGCCTCAATCCTGTCTTCGATGCCGCCGGAAGTAAAATGGCCATGACGTCCGGAGAATCCGCTTTGATCTCCCTCAAATTGTGGCATGGCAGTTTCGCTATGATATGCTTGTCGAGGGATGAGCAAAGGAGACCATGATGAAGGAATTCCAATGCGGTTCGCTGGTACCGGGTTGTGAGTGGCATACGCGTCACGAAGATGAGGCAGAAATCATCCGCCGGGCGACAAGTCACATGCGTCAGGTCCACGAGGAAATGACAGTCAGCGAGACAACGATAGAAGCGATCCGTTCGCGGATACAAAAAGCCGGCAAAGCCGCCTGACAGGCGTGTCTCCTCCGGCTATTGCAATTTGCCGGCCAGTTGCTTGGCACGTTTGACGAAATGCGCTTTGGTACCGGTAAAACCGGCCTTGATCCACTCGTCCTCAAGCCGTGCCAATAACAGGCCCAACTGCGGGCCGGCATCAAATCCGGCTTGCAGCAGGTCGCGGCCAAGAACAGGCATTTCAGGCTTTTTCCACCGTTCGGCCGCAGCCAGCAACTGGCGCAATGCGCCGGTCGCCGTATTCGGCGCCGTTTCGCCCGGTGCCACCGGCAGGCTGGCTGCAAAGGCAAGACGCAAGTGATCCACCAGCGGTTGCCTGCCTTCGCGATATAGGCGTTCATGCAATACCGATTTGGACATGTTTTGATCGACTGGTGCCATTTTGGCCCAATCGCAAAGCCGCGCCCGTTCCTCGCCCGACAATCGCAAACGATCCGCCAGCGTGGCGCATTTTTGTTCGTCGGGCGGAATGATTGCCTGCAGCCTGGAAATCGGGTCGGCACGCCAACCGCATTGGCCTTCCGCCCGCATCAGGCGGTCAACAAGGTCAATACCCCACTTTTCGGTTTCGGGGAGGACACTGGTCAGCACACCGGTTTGCCGCATCCACAACAATGCGCGCGACGGGTCACGTGCCGTAAGGATTTTTTTCAGTTCCGACCATATCCGCTCGGCAGAAAGCTGCGCCATACCGGCCTTGTGGCGGGCGCAGGCTTTCAGGCCCTCGGCGTCGGGGCGACCTGACCCGTAGCGCGCAAAAAAGCGGAAAAAGCGCAGTATCCGCAGATAATCTTCGGTAATGCGCGCATTGGCATCGCCGATAAAACGCACGGTTCTGGAATGGATGTCGCCGAGGCCGCCGACCGGATCAAACACCGATCCGTCTGCATCCGCATAAAGAGCATTGATCGTGAAGTCGCGGCGTTGCGCATCGGCGAGCCAGTCACGGCCGAAACGCACCGTGGCATGGCGGCCATCAGTTTCGATATCGGCACGAAGCGTCGTGATCTCGTACGGTTTTCTGCCTGCAATCACGGTGACCGTGCCGTGCTCGACACCGGTGGGAATTGTTCGCCACCCGGCGTCGTTGCACCGGGCGATAACCGCATCGGGCAGCAGTGTCACCGCGATATCGATGTCGTCGACCGCTTCGCCGAGCAATGTGTTGCGCACCGCGCCTCCGGCAATCCGCGCTTCCTCGTCCCCGGCGCAAAGGACCGCCAGAAGGCTTTGCAATCCGGCGTCCTCAAGCCATTTGGCCTGACTCGATATGGAAACCGAATGGTTCACGCATAAAACCTTTCGTACAGCGCGCGGATAATGCCCGCGGTCACGCCCCAAATGTACCGCTCGCCATAGGGCATGGTGTAGAAAAACCGTTCCTCTCCCTCCCAGAACCGGCTGCCGCGTTTGTGGTTGGCCGGATTCATCAGGAACCCGAGTGGCACCTCGAACACCTGCGCCACTTCGCGCGGATTGGGATCAAGCGTAAATCGCGAATCGACAATGCCGATAACCGGATTGATGCGATATCCGCTTCCTGTCACGTAATCGGGCAGGCGTCCGACGATTTCAACGAAATGCGGCGCAATCCCTGTTTCCTCGTCGGTTTCACGCAGTGCCGCTTTCTCGGCGGTTCCATCCTCGACATCGATTCGGCCACCGGGAAATGCCACCTGGCCGGAATGGCTGCGCAGTTCTTCGGTTCTTTGCGTCAAAAGCACCGTGGCTTCACCGGGCCGGTCAATGATCGGAATAAGAACCGCTGCTTCGTGAAGATCGCGATTGACGATCCACCCGCCGAATTTCGGGTTCAGGACATGATCGCCATAATCATCCTCATCGGGAGAATAGACATGGCTCTGCGCCCTGCGGCGAAAGTCTTCGGTGCTGAAACCGGTTTCACCGTCGCCGAATTTCACGCGCTGAGCTCCCGCAACCGCTTGACCGGCATGATCGGAAACACCTTCCCGTGCGACCGCACCGCAAACATGGCAACGCCACGGACCTCGATTTCCTCGCCATGGGAGACGAGCTCATACATGACCGGCCGCGCGACCAGCGCCTCCAGACGTCCGCGCACATGCAGGTAAGGCTTCAGACCGTCGGTTGATTCCTCATCCTCGAAACGCAGCGGGTGATCCGGCCCGGCCTCGACAACATCACCGACATTGGTGCGGAATGTCATGACCTGGCCGTCTCCGGCACCCGACACATTCATTTCCACCGCCACGAACGGCGCGTCCTCGATGCGAATGCCGATTTTCTCGACCGGAGTGACCAGATAGGTCTTGCCGTCATCATCCTTGCGCAAAACCGTCGAGAAAAGCTGGACAAGAGGCATCCGGCCGATCGGCGTTCCCAGATAGAACCAGGTGCCGTCGCGTTTGATTTCCATGTCGATATCGCCGCAGAATTCCGGATTCCAGCGCTCGACAGGTGGCAGTCCCTTGCCGGCCCGTGCTGCCCGCCCGATCAGTGCCGCCAGACCTGCCGTATCGCGTGCATCGGTAATTGACCCACCATCGGCAGGTCTGGGAGGCTTTTTGTCCTTCTTCATGGTCACGAAATAGTCACTCTTGTCCGGCTTGTCAGTACACGGTGGAGGATTAAATTGCGTGGTACCATCCCCGTGGCCTCGATTCGATGCTAACGATCATTGATGTCGACGCAAGGTAAAGGAAGCCGCACTGTGAGCATTATACAAGGCAAAAAAACAGCCGACCCGGACAAGATCATTGCCGATGCCGAAGCCGCATTGGCCGATATCGGCAAGGTACGTTCGGAAATCAGCACAGTCATTTTCGGTCAGGAAACGGTCGTCGAGCGCGTTCTCGTGACCCTGTTTTCCGGCGGCCACGGACTGCTTGTCGGCGTTCCCGGTCTCGCCAAGACCAAATTGGTCGAAACCCTCGGGATAGTTCTCGGCCTCGACGCGCAACGCGTCCAGTTCACGCCGGACCTGATGCCGTCCGACATTCTCGGTTCCGAAGTCATGGATCAGGATGAGGCCGGCAAACGGTCGTTCCGTTTCATTCCTGGTCCGGTCTTTGCGCAATTGCTGATGGCCGACGAAATCAACCGCGCAAGCCCGCGCACGCAGTCTGCATTGCTGCAGGCGATGCAGGAGTACCATGTAACGATCGCTGCAACGCGCCACGACCTGCCGGAACCGTTCCATGTCCTGGCGACGCAAAACCCGATCGAACAGGAAGGCACCTATCCGCTGCCCGAGGCCCAGCTTGACCGGTTCCTGATGCAGATCGACGTTCCCTATCCGGACATGGAAGCGGAGCGCCGCATCCTGCTGGAGACGACCGGTGTCGCCGATATGAAGGCCTCTGCCGTCATGAAGGCAAAGCGCCTCCGCGAGATTCAGAAACTTGTCCGCAAGATGCCGGTGCCCGAAAGCGTTGTCGAGGCGATACTGAAGCTTGTTCAGGCTGCGCGGCCCGGAAACGGATTTGAAGAAACCGACCGCCATGTCGCCTGGGGTCCGGGCCCGCGTGCCAGCCAGGCACTAGTGCTGTGCGCCCGCGCGCGCGCGCTTTACGACGGTCGCCTCGCGCCATCCATTGATGACGTCCTGGCGCTGGCCGAACCGGTGCTGCAACATCGCATGGCGCTGACTTTTGCTGCCCGCGCCGAGGGCATGAGTGTGCGCGATGTGATTGCAAAACTGGTCGAGACCGTAGACCGATGACACCAATCGGCCAGGCCGTAACGCCGGCCGCCCATCATGACACGCTTGCACGGGCACGCGTCCGGGCCTCCTATGCGCCCGATATCCTCGTCGAGGCGCGGCGCATCGTCAACACGGTGGTTGCCGGCTGGCACGGGCGGCGCAAGCGCGGAATCGGCGAGACATTCTGGCAGTTCAGACCTTATGTCGAAGGCGAATCGCAATCCCGTATCGATTGGCGCCGCTCCGCACGCGACGACCATATCTATGTCAGGGATCGTGAATGGGAAGCTGCGCATACCGTGTGGCTGTGGGCCGACCCGTCGCCGTCGATGCTCTTTCAATCGCGGCTGGCGCCGGTGTCCAAACAGTCGCGGGCACTTGTTGTTGTGCTCGCTGTCGCCGAGATCCTGTCGCGTAGCGGCGAGCGCATTGCCTGGCCCGGGCTGACCGACCCGTTTTCTTCGCGCAATGGCGCCGAACAGCTTGCTGCCCGCCTCTCCCATGCCCGTCAGCTTGCGGGGCATCCCGACTTGCGCGGCGTCAAACGCCACTGCGATCTTGTGATCGCCAGCGATTTTCTTGATCCCGTGGACGACACGATACGGATGCTGGCTCCGCTTGCCGAGCGCGGCGTGCGCGCCCATCTGGTCGAGGTCGCCGATCCCGCCGAGGAACAGTTTCCCTACGCAGGCCGCACCGAGTTTGTCGACCCCGAAACCCAGGAACGCCTGACAGCCGGAAAAGCTGAAAACATCGCATTGGAGTATCGCGACCTCTACCTTGCACGGCGCGAAACCCTGTCACGCTGGTGCCGCCGGCTTGGCTGGAGCTACACCCTCAACAGGACCGACATGCTGGCATCCGATGCCCTGGTCCGCCTGCATACAGCCCTGAGTGGCGCGACCGGTTTTACCGGACCGGGAGTGGGCTTGTGACGGGATTTGCGCTCGGATTTGGCGCGCCACTTGTCCTGACGGGGTTGCTGGCCCTGCCGGTCATCTGGTGGCTTTTGCGCCTGACGCCACCAAAACCGCAGCGCGAGATATTTCCACCTTTGCGCATCCTGGCGAAAATCTTGCAAAAGGAAGAAACCCCGCACAAGAGCCCGTGGTGGCTGACCCTTCTGCGCCTCGTCCTTGCCGGGCTGGTGGTCTTGGCGCTGGCGCGGCCGATTCTCAATCCGCAGGCCGCAGCAGTGGGCTCTGGTCCGCTCGCCATCATCATGGAAAACGGCTGGGCAACCGCGCGCGACTGGGACAAGCGGATGGCAACGGCCGAAAGGCTGATCGGGGATGCCGAAGCGGCGGGCCAAACCGTGGTCCTTGCCTTTTCCGCCGATGTCGCCAACGCCGACATCGGACCGTTTCTGCCCGGCACCGCCCTTGACCGGTTGCGGGCCGCCTTGCCCCATCCCGTCCCGGTTGACCGCGCCACCACCTATCGGCGTGTCGCCACGGTGCTGCGTGAAGCTCCACCAGAGACCATAGCTCTGCTCACCGACGGTTTGGCGACCGGAGAAGACTCCGCCGCCTTCGCCAGCCTTGGTGCTGCCGGCGCAACGAGGATTATCTGGGGCACGGGACCGGTCGGCGACCTGGTTGGACTGACCGCAGTCGAAAACCGGCCGAATGCATTTTCGGTTACCGCTGCAAGGGCAACGGCCCCCGCCGTGCCGATGACATACCCAATT
>JAHEGF010000274.1 GCA_024645155.1 Phyllobacteriaceae bacterium
CGGTCATCGGGAATTTCGAAAAAACTGAAACTGCAGCCGCTACAGTTCTACTGTACGAAGATCGAACGCGCCGAAGACAGGTCCGTGTGCGAGAAAAACATGGAGATCAAATCCTGGTACAAGTCAGGGCACAGTTTTGATCCGGCATTTGCCAGCAAATGCGCCGAGTTGACCGGCAGATATCAAGACGAGTGCCGGGGCATGCTGGTCAAGGATTTGGCAATTCAAAATGACGATCCGGCACTGTGCGCGCTGATCCCGGCCGGCCAGAAAAAACCACGGCAATATTGTGACATGCACTTTCGTCCGATCCGCCAGCCACAGGCGCAGGAGCTGGCCGAAGCAATCCCGCAGATACTACGGCGTAATGTTTTATTGTCACCGCGGGGCGATGGCACTTTTGAGGAGCGCGCCGAAGCCGAAGGTCTCGAAGTCGGTGGCTGGAGTTGGGACGTCAAGATCGCCGATTTCAACAATGATGGCTGGCAGGATGTCTACATTATCAACGGCACCTGGGTTCCCAACGAGGTCAGTCCGTCTAATCTGTTTTTTCTCAACAATGGTGATGGAACCTTTACCGAGGCATCGGGCCCCTTTGGACTTGAGGACTATCTGATATCGGCAGCGGGCCTTGCCGTGGACATCGACAATGACGGGGACCTCGACATCGTGACGCAGCCGGTAAACGGGCCAACGGCGGTTTTCGTCAACAATAACGACAGCGGTAACGCGATCGCTTTCGAATTTCGCGACGAAATCGGTAATCGCTACGGCATCGGCAATCGGATTGAAATCCGCTACGGACCGGACGGCTCGCTGGTTCAGCAACGCGAAATCCAGCTTGGTGGCGGTTTCATGTCCTTTGATCCGGCGGTCGCTTTTTTTGGTCTGGGAAAACACGATACGGTTAACCGGGTGGCGATCCATTGGGCCGATGGCGGAATGACGATGCTTGATGGCGAACTCATTGCCGGCGCGACCTACCGGGTAGAACGCCACACCGCCCCGAAATGAACAAACAGCAAGGCTTTGGTCTGTTGACGGGTACCTTGGAAGGAAACTGGTGATGCACTCGCATGGAAAAGCTGTTGTAGCGGGATTGGCGGTCATGCTTGCCGCTACTGCGCAGACGCTTGTCTGGACATCACGGTGTGCCGTCGCACAGGAAACTGGCGAACAGGTGACGATGGAAGAGTCTGCGGATGCCTATGCCAAGGGAGACTTCAAGAAGGCGATAGACGTCCTGAAGGTTCTGGCGGAAAAAGGTGACGTTCTTGCCCAGTTCCGCCTCGGCCACATGTACACCGAGGGAAAGGGCGAGCCACAAAACCTGGCGCTGGCGGCAGGGTGGCTGAGAAAGGCATCGGACCAGGGGCATGCCGAGGCAATGACCCTGCTGGGACGGTTGTATCTGCAAGGCGCCGGCGTCGACAGGGATGTCACGGAAGCCGCTGCGCTTTTGAACAAGGCGGCGGAAAAGGGTAACCTGGAAGCACAGCGCTATATCGGAAAAATGTACCGCGGCGGCATCGGCGTCGAAAAAAACGTTGTGGCCGGGCTGGTCTGGTTACAGTCTGCGGCACGCGGAGGCAATGCTGCTGCACAGTTTGATCTAGGCCTCATCTATGCCAATGGCGATGGTGTCCAGGAAGACTTGGCCGAAGCGGAAAACTGGTTGGTTCAGGCTGCCGGCAACAACTATGTGGCTGCGCAATATCTGCTGGCACAGAACTATGCCACGGGCACAAAACTGGAAAAGAACATCGGCTTGGCAATCGAATGGTATACCCGGGCCGCAAATGCCGGCCTGGTAGAAGCGCAGCGCGACCTGGGGTCGTTGTATTTGAAGGGGCCGGCGGGAACTCCGGAATACGAGCAGGCCATCAAGTGGATAACGGTTGCCGCCGAAAACGGTGATCCGGTGTCGCAGAGCAATCTCGGATATTTGTATGCAACCGGCTCGGGCGTCGATCAAAATGAAGTGTCTGCTGCCGGATGGTATGAAAAGGCGGCAAATGCGGGATACATTCGCGCTCAGGTAGCTCTTGCATTGATGCATGAACGAGGCCGCGGCGTCGAGGAAAACGCGAAAAAGGCGGCTGATTGGTACCGACGGGCCGCTCTGGCGGGAAGCGACACCGCCGCTGCAAAACTGGGTGAGTTGATGGTATCTGGCAGTGTTCCTGCAAACGGCGATGACAATGCGGCAAAATGGATGGCAAGCGCCGCCAGAGGAAGCATTGCCGGCGCGCTGACCTGGTTGAGTGATGAAGCCGAAAAGGGATCGGCTTCCGCTCAGACCGAGCTTGGCAAATTGTATGCAGACGGCAAGGGCGTCGATCCTGATCCGCAAAGGGCAACCATGCTGTTTGAAAGCGCGGCGGAAAACGGTGACGCCATTGCGCAAATGCGCATGGCCAGAAAATATGCCACCGGTGATGGCGTGACACAGGACTACATCCACGCTCACAAATGGGCGAACCTGGCTGCAATCGGAGGCGATGAAGAAGCAATAAAATTGCGCGATACGTTTGCCAAGCTGATGACGCAGGAACAAGTTGCCGGTGCTCAAAAACTTGCACGCGAGTGGATCGCGAGCAAACGCAAAGACCAACAATGACGATCACCTCCAAATCGCGCGGTTTGTGGATTGCGGTTGCTTTGGCGTTGCTGGCGGCGCCAGCCGAATTAGCCGCCGGGCCATATGAAAACGCCATGGAAGTGCTCGAAAAAGGCGATGCCGCCCAGGCCCAGGCGCTACTCGAGCCGTTGGCCAAAGCCGGTGACGTCAACGCGCAGACAGCGCTGGGCGGGCTCTACAGGGACGGCGTCGGCGTTCCGCAGGATTTCGGCCAGGCCGCCCATTGGTACAAACAGGCGGCCGAACAGGGAAATACTGGTGCCCACAATGCTCTTGGTCACCTTTATGCCAATGGTTTGGGTGTTGAAAAAAGCGTTGACAAGGCTCTTTCCCACTATATTTCCGCGGCAGTACAGGGTGATGCCGAACACCAGTTTGATCTTGGCGTTTTCTACGAAACGGGACTGGGGGAAAATGCCGATCACGGACTTGCCGTCAATTGGTACCGCAAAGCAGTTGCCCAGGGACATACAGCGGCACAAGCCAGTCTCGGATTGATGTATTATCAGGGAAAAGGTGTCGACAGGTCGCTGGAACAGGCCCTGGAATTATTGACCAACGCAGCCGATGCAGGCAACGCCAAGGCCCAAAACAACCTGGGCCTGATGTATGTGAAAGGCGAGGGCGTAGAGCGTAATTACGAGAAAGCAGCCGGGCTGTTTGCAAATGCGGCAAACCAGGGGCTCGCAACGGCAATGACCAATCTTGGTGTCATGTACGATAATGGATTCGGAGTTGAGCAGGATGACGCGAAGGCGATCGAACTGTACCGGCAGGCCGGCCGCCAGGGTGAAGCAGAGGGACTGCCGCAGGCTGGTAGCGGGATGCTGTTTTTTGACGATCGGCTGGCACCTGTCGATGTCGCAAAGGTCACACCGGCAACTTATCTGAGTGGCGCCGAAAACGGCGATCCGCTGGCGATGTTTCTGGCGGGATATCTTCTATCGGCCGATGGTGTCCCGCAAAACGACTATGTAGGCGGAGCTGCCTGGTTCGAGAAGGCGGCTAAAAGGGGAATGCCCGCAGCGATGGCCAATCTTGGCCTGCTCTACTATCGCGGCCGCGGGGTTCCGCAGGATCATGTCCTTGCCTACGTATGGCTGAACCTTGCCTCTGCTGCGGGTTTCAAGTCTGCCGTTCCGGTTCGTGATGCGATTGCAGCGGCAATGAGCACGGCGCAAATCAATGAGGCACAGGAACTCGCGGCACAAAGGTCGCAGTGAGCGGCATATCTTCCACAAATCAGGCGAACATTGCTGGGTTCTCGGGAAATTTCCTTGGTCGGAGTGGCAGGATTTGAACCTGCGACCCCGTCGTCCCGAACGACGTGCGCTACCAGGCTGCGCTACACTCCGTGGCCAAAGGCGCGTCTTCTTAGCGTCAGCCCGGTCGTTAGGCAAGCGCCAACATTGTTCCAGGGCAGCTTAATTGGCAGGTAAAACTTTCAGTGTATCAAAGGATCGATCTGTACTATCACCTCAACCTGCGGAACAGCGATCAGCCATATGAAACCAGTATCATCGGTCTTGCCGAACACGTTTGAATTCGAAACCACGCCATTGGTCAAGCCGACGGGTTTCCGTGAGTATGATGCACGGTGGTGGTTTGGTCATCCGGCGTCCGCCAAGGAACCCGAACTGAACCTGCTCGGTGTCCAGGCTCTTGGCATGGGGCTGGGCACACTGATCCGGAAATTGGGCGCCGGGCCCGATATCGTGGTCGGTCATGATTTTCGCAGTTACTCGATGGCAATCAAACTGGCTTTGACATCGGGCCTGATGGCCGCCGGCGCAAGGGTGCGCGACATCGGTCTCGCTCTGTC
>JAHEGF010000275.1 GCA_024645155.1 Phyllobacteriaceae bacterium
TCAATTAGTTTTTTCCCAAAACCCCTTGTTTTCTTGACCACACCCGATTCACCGGATGTAATTGACAGCCCGGAAGGTGCCGCGAGCAACCAGTGAAGACCGGAAATTTCCGTTCCTTCAGCGTCTGCAATCTTTCGGAACTCGGCCACATCGGCTGCCTTCAGGTTGCCGGGGTCATCGCCTAGTGTAAAAGGCGCAACTTCGAGCCCATCGTAACCCAAAGTGCGCGCAAGGCGACATTGCGATGCAAAGTCGAGATCACGCACCACCTCGTTGCAAAGAAATATTTTCAACTCCGTCTCCGGTGATTTTGTAACAGAGATACTTTCGAGGCATTCCTTAGTCCAAAAACGATGTTAGTGCATGGATGCCCTCCCCGCCAACAGGATGATGGTTCCGAGACCGATCTGTCTTGACCGGTAGAGGTTATTATGCCGCTCCTGTTGAAGGCATTGATGAACCGACTTTAATGATGTGCAGCCGCATGCCAAAAAAGCGGTAAAAAACTTTCGGCCCATACCCGCCGATCGCCTCGGTCAAGTGTTGCACTGCGCAATTCTTACTTGCGAACTTTTTTCGGTTCTATCTCTATCGTCCTGTCTGATTGTTTGCATGCAGACCCACTCAAGGACATTGGTCTCATGCGCGACCAGGCCAGGATCGAGTTCCTCACGCCAAAAAAAGCCCAAGCCGTGATCAGGCACAGGTTCAGGCAATACAACCACATCCCAATATAATCACGCTCCGCAGGTGTCAGAAACGATCCTTGAAAACCGCAAGATTCTGCAAAGACCCACGACGGGCGGAGAAGGAGCCTTGGGAACTGAATTACCTGATACAACATTGTTCGATCCCGTCATCAGGGCTAGTGATTCCATAGATCGCCTCATCAATTCGCCATCAAAAGGTTTTTCGAGTGATAAAACTGATCGATACCCACCAGCATCTTATCTACCGCGACCACTTCAGCTATGCTTGGTCTGACAGTTTGCCACTGCTGGCCGGAAGGGATTTCACGGTTGCTAGCTATCAACGCCTGACTGATGGCAAGGATGTTGCCGGCTCGATTTTCATGGAAACCGATGCCGGACAAGACTACCACAATGAAACACGGTTTGTTGCCGAACTGGCGACCGATCCGGCAAACCAAATTCTCGGCATTGTTTCCTCGTGCAGGCCGGAACTTGATGACGGATTTGAGCCCTGGCTTGACGAATGTGCCTCATTGCCGGTTGTCGGCTTCCGACGTATTCTGCATGAAGTTGGCGACGACATGTCAAGGTCGGATACGTTCCGCCGCAATGTTCTCAAGATCGGCGAACGCGGCCACGTCTTCGACATGGTGTACCGGGCTGATCAACTCGAAATTGCTGCTGAACTTGCGAAATTCTGTGACGACATGACCCTGGTGCTCGACCATTGCGGTGTTCCTGATATCACCGGAGGTGAATTCGAGCTTTGGAGCCATGGCATTACCTCGGTGGCGGACCTGCCGAATGTATGCTGCAAGATATCAGGCGTTCTGGCTTATTGTTCACCAGGCAATGCCACCATCGATGCGATACGGTCCTATGTGGACCATGTCCTGGAGAGTTTCGGCACGGAACGGCTCGTCTGGGGCAGCGATTGGCCAGTGGTCGCATTAAGATCGGAATTGACGGAATGGATCGACATTTTCCGGCAGCTGATTGCTGGACTGTCGGAGGATGAAGCCAACGCAATATGCAACGGAAATGCCCGGCGCATTTATGATGTGGAATTTTGATATCCTGAAATACCTGATTAAAAAGGGTGACCGGCAGTCTCGCCGCCACCTCTTTGCCGGGTCATTTTGTATTCATGGGCACAGTTGATTCGTCGCGAAATAAAAGCGCCTGACGGAAATTCAAACCAGATTGCAATCCGCAATTGTCATCCCATGGTTTTCAGAATGCGATCGATGTCACGGCCAGCATTGTCGACAAGATTCTTTGCACAGATACGGGCGCGGTCTGGTTGGTGCGCAACAATTGCCTGCCGCAGATCACCATGTTCCTTGATGGCGCGAGCGCGGTGCGAGCCGTGGGCTGCGATATCGAACATCTGCCGCAGGCCGATACTGAACAACTGGCCGATTGGCCAAAAAAACTCATTGCGGGTGGCCTGAAATATGGATCGATGAAACGCGAGGTCAGCCTCCACCCATGCAATATTGTCGTCACCTGCATCTACCATTGCCTGAAAATTCGCCTCGATCTGCCGGTGATCTTCCGGCAATGCGGCAGTAGCGGTAATAGCGGCGGCTTCAGGTTCGGTTGCCCGGCGTAATTCAAACATCTTGGCCAGATATATCTCGATATCCGATACTTCTATCCGCCAACGCAGAACCTCAGGATCGAGGTGATTCCAGACTTTTTCGTCGCAGACAAGTGTGCCGCGTTTGGGACGTGAATCGATAAGCCCTTTAGCAGCGAGCCCCCGATTCGCCTCGCGCATAGCAGTGCGGCTTACCCCCAGGAGTTCGCACAACTGCAACTCCGCGGGAAGCGCGTCGCCCGGCGCAAGGTCGCCGCGTACAATTGCCATACCCAGACGGTCAAGTACGCTGATGTGAGAACCGAGGTTCTCGAAATGCTGTCGCCTGGGAACCAATTTTTCTCGGGTTAGATCTTTTATCGCTTTATCCTATATGTGGCGGTTTGCGTACACCGCATTACCTAACTAGAAATCGGTGTCATCACTCCCCCAGGTCATTGAACTTGTTCTCGGCAACCAATGTCAGGACGTGTCTCATACTCGACATCATTGGAAAAACCGCATTTGTTACGAAGTGTACAAGCGGCCCGGTGGTGCTGTTCTCTTCGACCGCCAAATTGAATGGCTGTCTCGGCGCGCCCTCAAAACAGACGGATAAAGGCATGTTGTTGCCGCAGAACCGGGCGCTGGGCTTTGATTGCGGGCACGAAGATATCCGCCCAATGTGATCGTGCCGGGTGTTATCCGCACGGCATCATAAGCGGCATTAACAGAGGTCGCCGGGGCTCACAATCTTGCCGGCCTAGTTTCACTATATGGAAAGACGACTGTAAAAAAACGATGCGAGAGTGATGCCGGGAATGTTGTGCAACTCGTTTATGCTCAGCTAGGAAACTATTGTAGGTCGTGGAATCTCGAAGTGCAGTACAGGAAAAAAACATCCTGCCGCGAACCCAATGTGGTGCAGGGCTTTTCAGAAAAGCCTGCTTTAATGCATGATGACAACAGTTGGATCGTATCTACGAAATGCGGGAGTTGGGACGGTGAAGCCAAAATCAAAAAGGGCCAGCGGAAAGCCTACCATCGCGGATGTTGCCAGACTTTCGGGAGTTGGCACGACTACCGTCTCGCGTGCGCTACGCAATCCGCAAGGTGTTTCACTCACCCTTCGCAAGCAGATCAACGCAGCAATCAATCAACTTGGTTACACGCTTGACAGAAATGCCCGAGCCCTTGCCGCAGCAAGGGCGGATACCGTTGCAGTTCTGGTACCCTCCCTTGCCAATAGCGTGTTCGCCGAAGTTGTGCGGGGCCTGTATGTCGGACTCGGCGAAAGCCAGTTCCAGATACAGCTTGGAAATACCCACTATTCTGGCATCGAAGAAGAAAGATTACTGAGGGTTTTTTTAAGTCAGCGCCCCTCGGCCATCGTGATTTCCGGAATCGACCAGACACCCGCTGCGCGAAAAATGCTGCAAGATGCAGACTGCCCGGTGGTGCAGATCATGGAAACCGGACCTGACCCGATTGGCCTGATCGTGGGATTTTCACATTTTGAGGGTGGCCGTACAGCTGCTCGACATCTCATAAAGTCCGGCTATCGCCGTATCGGTTTCATCGGCGCACGGATGGATCCCCGCAGCCAGCGGCGCCTGGCCGGTTACCGTGTGGAGGTCGAGGCTGCCGGCCTCTACGACCAGAGGCTGGTCACGACAACGCCAGCTCCGTCGAGCGTGTCGCTTGGGAGCCAGTTGATCCGGGAAGCGTTTTCCAAAGCCCCGGATCTGGATGCGGTGTTTTGTAATAATGATGATATTGCCCTGGGTGTGCTGTTCGAGTGTGCCCGATCAGGATTTCCGGTTCCAGACCGCATCGGCATCATGGGATTCAACGACCTTGAAATGATGGCGGCGGCCTATCCGTCTCTAACCAGCATTCGCACTCCGCGATTTGAAATCGGAGTCCGTGCCATGCAGGTGGTTCTAAGTGCCATAGCGGGCAATTTGGAAAAGCACCCGGTCGTCGATTTGGGATTTGAGCTACGCGTTCGCGAAAGCACTAAACGAAACGATTGACGCACCTTTAGATGCCGGCAACAAATCACTTTACATGATTCAAAGGTAGCGCTACCTTTTGTTCGCTTTGCATGCTTCCAGTTCTAAAATAGATGTTCCAAAAAAAGGAAGAACGCAAAGATGTATGAGAAATGGTAGCGCTGCTTTTTC
>JAHEGF010000276.1:0-3943 GCA_024645155.1 Phyllobacteriaceae bacterium
CCTGTTCCCGGGACACGTATTCGTCCATGGGCATTCCCGTGGAATCTCCTGAGCCGCGCAGCTCAATCCGCAGCGAGGCATAGCCATTGCCGGCAAACCAGGGATGGATCAGGGCATCCCTCGGTGCGGTGAAATCACGATGACGAAATGGGGCGTATTCCACCACCGCTGGCACCGGGTGGCGACTGGCCCCCGGCGGAATCCATAACCTGGCATGCAGCTGTGTTCCATCCGGCATCGGAATGTTCAGATCCGGATTGACAACGATTTCAAAGGGGTAGTCGTCGACCACCCGCAGGTTGCCAGAATCAGCCGCTATCAGATTAACCAAACCCGCCTTCCTTCCAATCCGAAACCCGTGGATCTTAGCCCAGGATGACTCTCTGGAAAGTCCATCGGGGTATGCTTACGTCTTTTGTCTTCGTGACCCTATAATCACTTCCTTTGCCAACGAGAGATGCCCATGCAACCTGCGCCGGAAACGTCGCCTGTCATGTCCCAGGATCAGCCCCATACCATGAGGGAAGAAATTCTGATCAATGTCACTCCCCAGGAAACCCGCGTCGCGACCCTGGAAAACGGCATGCTGCAGGAGATTTTTGTCGAGCGGGTGAAGAACAAGGGAATCGTCGGCAATATTTATGTTGGCAAGGTGGTCAGGGTATTGCCTGGCATGCAGGCGGCATTTGTGGAAATTGGTCTGGAGCGAACAGCATTTCTGCATGCCCGCGACCTCAGGCAGCGCAATGACGAGGATCCACAGCTCCAGCAGATGGATACCGAAACGTGCATCAGCTCATTGATTACCGAAGGCCAGGATATCGTGGTTCAGGTCGTCAAAGATCCCCTGGGCACCAAGGGCGCACGGCTATCCGGACAAATCAGCATTCCTTCGCGTAATCTGGTGTACCTGCCGGATAGCGAATATATGGGGGTGTCACAACGCATTCAGGAAGCGGAAACCCGGGAGCGCCTGCTGGAGAGTCTTAACCGATTGAAGGAGGAATCCGGTGTGATCGGGGGGTTCATCGTGCGAACCGCCGGAGAGACCGCGCAAGATGAGGAAATCCAGTCCGACATGCACTTCCTTGTGCGTGTATGGGAGAAGGTGCGGTCTCGGCGCAAGGAAAACCGCGTGCCCTCGCTGCTCCATGCCAGTCTGCCGCTGGCAATGCGCACCGTCAGGGACCTGGTGTGGCAGAAAGTAAAGAAAATCCGCATCGATTCCAGGGAAACCTTTGAACTGGTTAGCGGCTTCGCGCTGGAGTTAATGCCGGATGCTCTGGAGCGGATCGAACACTACCCTGGAGGCAGGCCGATTTTCGACCTCTACGACGTGGAAGAGGAGATTCAGCGCGCCCTGCAGAAGCGGGTTCCGCTTAAATCAGGCGGATACCTGATTATCGACCAGACCGAGGCCATGACCACCGTGGATGTGAATACCGGTAGCTACGTCGGCGTGCGAAATCTCGAGGAAACCATCTTCAAAACCAACCTGGAGGCAGCCGCTACGCTCGCGCACCAGATGCGGGTAAGGAACCTGGGCGGAATCATTATCGTGGATTTTATCGACATGAGTGTAGACGACCACAAGGAGCAGGTCATGCGTACCCTGGAACGTGAGCTGACCAAGGACCGCACCAAAACCCAGGTCAACAACATGTCTCCCCTGGGCCTGGTTGAGATCACCCGAAAGCGCACCAGTGAAAGTCTCGAGCGCCTGCTGACCGAGGCCTGTCCCGCATGCGATGGTCGTGGAATCCAGAAAACGGCAGAGACCACCTGTTACGAAATCTTTCGTGAAATACTGCGCGAGGCCCGTCAATTCGATGCCGAGAAATACCTGGTCGTCGCCTCCCAGGTGGTTATCGACCTGTTGCAGGAGGAGGAGTCCACCGGGCTTGCAGATCTCCAGGAGTTCATCCGCAAATCGATTCACCTCAAGGCGGAACCGACTTTCCACCAGGAGCAGTACGAAGTGGTGCTCATGTAATGACCGTGCGACTGATGCCGATTGCTCTATGGATTGGACTTTTACTCTACACGGTGAACGTAGACGCCATAGAGTACAGCGAGCTGACGATTGCCAGGGACCAGTGGCCGCAGCCTGCCAACAGTATGAATATTGCGGCACTACCCCAGGTGCGCCAGGTCATTGAACAGTTTGATGAAAGCGGTCGTTACCGCCTGGTAGTGCGCTATCCAGGTGGTGAATCCGGTGCAAAGTGGGCAGAGCAACTGGTGCATTGCCTTGTCGCCTACGGCATCCCCGGGAAGTTTCTGGGCAGAGAGCTTGGCTCGAGTGATCCGGATCGTCTGCTGCTTCTGATGATCAAGGACTGAACCACACCGGATTTGCTTTTTTCATGTGCGCACAGCGACTCGTCCTCTGGTTTCAAGCTCTGCTGATATCATTACAGTGGGGCGTTGTTTTCGCAGACGCAGAAACGGACTACAACCAGACCTGTGCTGCCTGCCACAGTCTGGGAGTGGCCGGAGCCCCGAGGATTGGTGATGCCGGCGCATGGAAAGATCGAATTGCCCGTGGCAATGATGCACTCTTTAAAAACGCCATCAACGGCTATACCGGCGAGTCCGGTGTGATGCCGCCCAAAGGGGGTTTCAATGACCTGTCGGATGACCAGGTGAGAGAGATCGTGATCTACATGGTGTCACGCTCATTAGACGAGTGAATCCAATCGCCACGGACACCGTGGTTGGCCGATACGCGCCGAGTCCTACCGGGCCGCTGCATCTTGGAAATCTCCGAACGGCCCTGATCTGCTGGCTCCAGGCCCGGCTGGCGGGTGGGCGAATGCTGCTGAGGCTGGATGACCTTGACCGGCCTCGCAATCAGCCAGGTTCAACGGAGCAAATCATCCGCGACCTGACATGGCTCGGGCTGGACTGGGATGGTGAAGTGATCGTACAAACCACACGGGAACAACACTATCAAGCCGCTTTTTCGCAACTTAAGAAAGCGGGTGCGATCTTTCCCTGCCGCTGCTCAAGGCGGGATATCGCTTCCGCGCTGAGAACCCCGAGTCCTCCGGGAACCGAAACCCCCTATCCCGGTACCTGCAGACCCGAAAACAACCCGGCGCCGTTCAAGCCAGGGGAGCCTGTTGCCTGGCGCTACCGGGTTAGTGATACAACGCTGGTATGGCAGGACGAGATTCTTGGCAGGCAGATCGATAACCTGGCCAGGCACCCGGGGGACTTTATCGTGCGGCGTAAGGACGGGATCATTGCCTACCAGCTTGCCAGTGTGGTGGATGATGCCCTGACCGGCGCTACCGATGTGGTGCGCGGCGCCGATCTGGTGGATTCAACCGCTCGCCAGATCGCCCTATTTAGGTCCCTGGGCTATCCGGCACCCCGATTCTGGCACGTTCCCCTGATGACAGATGATTCGGGCGAAAAGCTCTCCAAGCGCCATGGCGCGGAGTCACTGGACGCGTTGAAGAACCGCGGTATGGATGCCAGCTGCGTTATTGGCCTGTTGGCGGGCTCGCTCGGAGTCTGCCTGCAGAAGAGCCGAATGTCTGCGGCGGAACTTGCCCTCAGGCTGGCTGAGAAGGAATGCAATCTTGCCGGGTTATTGCAGCAGGCAGGGGGACGTTAGTACGGCCAGGGTTTGAAAGCAAAGAACCCCTTGAGCGCCTTCACCAGTATGTCATGGTCCTTGACACCGGCCAGCTCCCGGATCGAGTGCATGCCCAGCTGGGGGACACCAACATCCACAGTGCGTATGCCAAGCCGGGTTGCGGTAATGGGGCCGATCGTGGAGCCACAGCCCATATCCGAGCGCACCACGATGGCTTGCACCGGAAGCTCCAGCTGCTGGCAGATTTCCCGGAATAGCGCCTCGGTCTCACTGTTGGTCGCGTAACGCTGGTTATGGTTGATCTTGATGACCGGGCCATCGTTGATCATGGGCCGA
>JAHEGF010000276.1:3953-4432 GCA_024645155.1 Phyllobacteriaceae bacterium
TGCCCAGCACGTCGGCCAGGAATGATCCCTCGGCCCCGCTTGACGACGCACTGCCCACTTCTTCGTGATCATTCAGAACGATCACCGGGTTGGTCGCACCCTCACCATCACGAAGCGCCTCGACGGCGGTAAAACAGCTCAGCAGGTTATCGAGTCGGGCCGATGCAATAAACTCTTCGTTCAGACCCACGACTGACGCGGACTGCATATCATAGAGACTGAGCTCAAAGCCCAGAATCCGGCTAACGCCTTTTACTCCTTCGGTAGCCAACTGCTGTTTAAGCAACGACGCGAAATCCGTGGTTTTCTTTCCGACCCGGCAAAGCAGTGCAGGCATGTCGCTCTGCCGGTTGATGCTGCGGTTTTCATTGACCTCGCGGTCAAGATGTATGGCGAGACTGGGGATGAACGCCATCGGTCGGGCGAAGTTCACCAGGGCACTCTTAATGTGACCCTTGCCGCCCGCATAGCTCACTCTT
>JAHEGF010000277.1 GCA_024645155.1 Phyllobacteriaceae bacterium
ATGAGCGCAAGGCGCCTCCGCCGCCGGTCGAGGGCAATGCCTATGATGAAAGCACTAACGCACCTTCGCTTCCGGACGACATGGATGAAGCGCTGCAACTGATGGCGAAAAGCGAATTCGCCAATAGGGCACTCGGACCTCTGATGGCAAAAGTCTACAAGGATCTGAAGCGGGCCGAGATCCTCGCGTTCTGGGGGGAAATTACACCGCTTGAACGCACCACATATTTGTAGCGCGAAATATTTTGACGCTTGAGTGTATGAGCAAAGGCAAATAGGCTTTCTGCAGGATGGTGGCAATCAATCAAAAAAATAAACCGGTCAGGGAGAATTCCATGAAACAAACATTATCAGTCGGTGCCTGGGCGGCACTCTTGACGGTGGGACTGGCTACGAATGCATTTGCTCAGGATCGGGTCGTCAACGTCTACAACTGGTCTGATTACATCGACGAGGAAATCCTCACAGAATTCACGAACGAGACCGGAATCAAGATTGTCTACGACGTTTTTGATTCTAACGAAATTCTGGAAACAAAACTGCTTGCCGGTGGAACAGGTTATGATGTTGTTGTTCCCAGCGGCGAATTTCTCGGCCGCCAGGTTCAGGCTGGCGTATTTCAGAAACTCGACATGACGAAACTGCCGAATATCAAAAACATGTGGGATGCGGTCGCACAGCGCACCGAGAAATACGATCCGGGCAACGCCTATTCGGTAAACTACATGTGGGGAACGACTGGCCTGGGTTATAATGTCGGAAAAGTCGAAGATGCGCTTGGAACAAGTGACATCAACTCATGGGATGTCGTATTCGATCCTGAAAAGATCGCCAAACTTGCGGATTGCGGCGTCCACATGCTTGATGCCCCGGCGGAAATTGTCCGTGCGGCGCTCAACTATCTCGGAGAAGATCCCGACTCGCGGGATACAGCCGTGTTGCAAAAGGCGGAAGATCTGCTGGTCAGTATTCGCCCATATGTGCGCAAGTTTCATTCCTCGGAATATATCAATGCGCTTGCCAATGGCGACATCTGCCTGGCAGTCGGCTGGTCCGGAGATGTGTTCCAGGCCCGTGACCGGGCTGCGGAAGCCGATCAGGGTGTCGAAATCAATTACGTGATACCCAAGGAAGGCGCGCAAATGTGGTTTGACCAGATGGCGATACCGGCAGATGCCCAAAACATCGAGGAAGCCCATATATTCATTAATTACATGATGCGGCCCGACGTGATCGCCAAAGCGTCGAACTATGTCTACTACGCAAATGGCAACAAGGCATCACAGGAACTGCTGGACGAAGAGGTGATCGGTGACCCGGCAGTCTATCCGGACGCGGAAACCACTGCCAAGCTGTACACGACCCTTCCCTATGAACCCAAAATACAGCGTATTGTCACGCGGATGTGGACCAAGGTGACCACCGGTCAGTAGCGATAACAAAGGCTCCGGCGTTTCGCCGGAGCTTTTTACCCGGCAGTTGGCCACAATGAAAAAATCACTTGGCAGTATCCGAAAAAGTTTTGCGCCGTGGTTGGACCCCAAGGCCGAACCGCATATTTCATTTGCGGACGTGACCAAGAAATTCGGGGATTTCGTCGCCGTCGACAATCTTTCGCTTGGTGTTTACGGGCGAGAATTCTTCGCGCTTCTTGGCGCTTCCGGCTGCGGGAAATCGACCCTCTTGCGCATGCTAGCAGGATTTGAGGAGCCGACCAGCGGCGTGATCACGCTTGATGGACAAGACATGCACGGAATACCGCCCTACCGGCGCCCCGTGAACATGATGTTCCAATCCTATGCATTGTTTCCCCACATGACGGTGGAAAAAAACATCGCTTTCGGCCTCAAGCAGGATCGTATGGCGAGATCAGAACTTGATGCGCGCGTTGACGAGATGCTGAAGCTTGTCAAACTCGACCAGTTCCGGGGCCGCAAGCCGGATCAGCTTTCCGGCGGCCAGCGCCAGCGCGTGGCCCTTGCGCGGTCACTGGCCAAGAAACCGAAAGTACTGTTGCTCGACGAGCCGCTGGGAGCGCTCGACAAGAAGCTGCGTGAGGAAACCCAGTTCGAGCTGGTCGACGTGCAACAGGATCTCGGCATGACCTTCATCGTCGTTACCCACGACCAGGAAGAAGCCATGACCATGGCAGACCGAATTGCAGTGATGAAGGAAGGCAAAATCCTGCAAGTCGCGACCCCTGAAGAAGTTTATGAGGCTCCTGCTTCGCGATTCGTGGCTGATTTCATCGGCTCGGTGAACATGCTCGAAGGAGTTGTTTCAAAACCCGGCGGAACAACCGTGATTGAGACGCAGTCGGGTTTGGTAATCCGGACCAAGACTGATCAGGAAACGGCGGAGAATGACAAAGTCTGGTTTGCTGTGCGGCCGGAAAAACTCCGCGTTGCGTCCAAAAAACCGAAAACTACTTCCGTAAATACAATTGACGGAGAAATCTGGGATATCGCCTATCTCGGCGACATGACGACATTTCATATCCGCCTTGATGGCGGACAGATCCTCAAGGCGAGTGTCATCAATGACGCCCGGCTGGCACAGGAGCAACTGACCTGGCATGACCGCGCATGGGTGAGCTTTGCCGAAGACGCCGGTGTCGTCTTGACCGCATAGCCGCCATGA
This sequence comes from Phyllobacteriaceae bacterium, assembly GCA_024645155.1. Taxonomy (GTDB): domain Bacteria; phylum Pseudomonadota; class Alphaproteobacteria; order Rhizobiales; family Rhizobiaceae; genus JAHEGF01. The sequence continues at coordinate 2,640 of JAHEGF010000277.1, forward strand.
ACCGACCGCTTTCCCAACTATTCAACCGGCTTGTTATCGTGGTTCCCTATCTGTGGCTGCTGGCGCTTTTCCTGATTCCGTTTGTTATCGTGTTCAAGATATCGCTATCGCAACCGGCGACTGCCATGCCGCCTTATGTTCCGACTTTCGAGCCGTCGGAGGGTCTGGCCGGTTTGTGGACCAGCTTGAAAGCATTCAGCTTTGACAACTACATTTGGCTCACCGAGGATGCGCTTTATTTCAACGCCTATGTATCCAGCGTTTTCATTGCCGGTGTCTCAACCTTTCTGACACTGCTGGTCGGCTTTCCCCTGGCCTACGGGATGGCGCGAGCGCCAACGTCACTGCGTCCGTTGCTGCTCATGCTGGTCATCCTGCCCTTCTGGACGAGCTTTCTGATCCGTGTTTACGCCTGGATCGGCATCCTCAAGCCCGAAGGTCTGCTCAACCAGCTACTGATGGCAATCGGCGTCATCAATGAGCCGCTGATCATCCTGAATACCGACACTGCGGTCTATATCGGCATCGTCTATTCATACCTCCCATTCATGGTGCTGCCGATCTACTCGACACTTGAAAAAATGGATTATTCGCTCATCGAGGCAGCGCAGGACCTTGGCTGCCGACCGGTTACGGCATTCTGGAAAATCACGTTCCCGCTTTCTGTTCCCGGCGTAGTTGCCGGGTGCATGCTTGTATTCATCCCGGCCGTTGGTGAATTCGTCATTCCGGACCTGCTCGGCGGTTCGCGCACTCTGATGATCGGTAAAACCCTGTGGGTCGAGTTCTTCTCTAACCGGGACTGGCCAGTATCATCGGCGGTCGCCGTCGTTCTGCTGCTGATCCTGGTTGTGCCAATCGTGCTTTTCCAGCAAGCACAGGCTCGGGCTCAGGAGGCGGGAAAATGAACACCGGATGGAGCCGCTTCAATATTGCGTCGGTCGTTTTGGGCTTTGCGTTCCTCTATCTGCCAATCGTGCTGCTGATCATATTCTCGTTCAACGAATCGCGGCTGGTAACAGTGTGGGCGGGCTTTTCGACGAAATGGTATGTCGAGATGTTTTCCAATCAGGGCCTGCTTGATGCTGCCTGGGTTACCGCACGCGTTGCTGTGGTTTCGGCGACCGTGGCGACTGTTCTTGGCACGATGGCGGCCATCGCATTGACCCGTTACACCCGGTTCCGCGGGCGGGTTTTGTTTTCGGGCATGGTCTATGCCCCGCTGGTCATGCCGGAGGTTATCACCGGCCTGTCATTGCTGCTGCTATTCGTGGCGATCGGATTTGCGCGCGGATTTTGGACCGTCACGCTGGCGCACATCACCTTCTCAATGTGTTTTGTCGCGGTTGTCGTGCAATCGCGGTTGTTCTCGTTTGACCGGTCACTGGAAGAGGCGGCCATGGATCTGGGGGCTACACCGGTTAGAACATTCTTTTCGGTCACGCTTCCCGTTATCCTGCCGGCGGTCATTTCCGGCTGGATGCTGGCATTCACGCTGTCACTTGACGATCTCGTCATTGCCAGTTTCACGTCGGGTCCGGGTGCCACGACCCTGCCGATGAAAATCTACAGCCAAGTCCGCCTTGGCGTCACACCGGAAATCAATGCCGTGTGCACGATCCTCATCGCAATTGTCACTGTTGGAGTGATTGCGGCTTCGCTGATCAACAAACGGCGTGAGGTCTTGCGCGAGCGCGATGAGCAGGCTGCCGCCGGGGTCATGGTTCCTTAGCCCCTTGGTGGACGTAACAAGTAAACCACGAACCAGATCGGCAGGACCACGATCGAGCCA
>JAHEGF010000278.1 GCA_024645155.1 Phyllobacteriaceae bacterium
GGAAAAATACCATCTTCGCCATGCCCCAGGGGCTCTCAAGCCCTTCGACGGGAATGGTGAAATCGGTGCGGATGGTCGGCTTGTTATCAATATCGACATGGCGCCAGTTTGGCAGATGTTCGGCCCAGCCGGGCGTCATGATCAGTTTCTGGCGCTTCATGGAGGCGAAATTCTCTCCGTTGATCCAGATCAGGTCCACCGAGCCGCCCTCGTTCTTGCCGGCTGCCTTTTCGGCGACAACCCTGGCGACCGCATTGGCCGTGTCGTCCAGTTTGACGTGAACAAGCTTGATACCGTAACGCGCGCCGATCTCTTCGCCGACCCACGCGATATAGGCGTTGATGTTTTCAGAACCGCCCCAGGCGTTCCAATAGACGGTCTCACCGCGCGCATCATCGACAACGGCATCCCAGCTTGCAGCGTCCGGCCCGGCAACAGCCGCAGATAACGAAATCAACAGCATGGCGGCGCCGGCAATCAGTTTCTTCACAGTTCAGTCCTCACAGATGGGTTGCCCTTGGTTCTGGTTGACCATGGGTGGCGGTGCGCGTCAATTCAAAGCCTTGTCCGATCCGCTCACATGGCCGTGAGCAGCGAGTTATCAATCATGAGTTGCAACAAGCAGAGATACATAAATAGGTTGTATAACCCGGCGGTTTCCATTATCTGGTGCTTATGGGAACGCGGCGCGCAACAGATTTGGAAACGGAAGTCGGGGGGCCGTCTCTGGACAAGCCGGTTGAAAACCGGTCATCTCCGCGCCGCCGCGTTCTCAGGGCAGGCAAGATCGTGCTGGATAATGGGTCGGTATTCGACTGCGCGGTACGCGATACCTCGGAAACAGGTGCAAAGATCCGTATCGCGGAACCCATCCCGCTGCCGCAAGAGTTCACGCTATACTGGCCGGAGACACGCATGATAAGGCCGTGCATCAACCGGTGGCAGCACGGTATTGATTGCGGCATCGAGTTTTGCGGCGAGCCACGGATGACCCACCGGGATTATGGCAAATAGACGGGTGCGGCCCATCGGTATCTTGGTGTTTTACCGTAGCGCCGGATTTGGTAGCATCGGCAAATCCGGACCAGAACCACCGGGAGCAGACCATGCGCCGATTGTTTGCCGACCGCGTTGACGCCGCCGAGAAACTCGTTGCCGAGTTGCCCGAGGTCGACCCCGAATCAGCTGTGGTTCTGGCGCTTCCGCGCGGCGGTGTTCCAATCGGTGCTGTCATTGCCGAGGCCTTGGGCATTCCCCTTGACGTGCTGATTGTGCGCAAGATCGGAGCGCCTGGCCAGCGTGAGCTTGCGGTCGGAGCGGTGTCTGGAACCGGCACGCTGCAAATCACGACCAACGACGATGTAGCAGCCGTATTCGGATTGTCGCACGAAGATATTGGACGGCTGGCCGAATCCGAGCGCGGCGAACTGGAGCGCCGCAATGCGCGTTATCGTGGCGACCGTCCAGCGGTACCGCTTGCCGGTAAAACGGTTATTCTTGCCGATGACGGGATCGCGACAGGAGCCACCGTTCGCAGTGCCTTGCGCCTGGTCGCCAAACAGGGTGCGGCGCGGGTGATCCTTGCGGTACCGGTTGCGCCAGCATCCGTGTTGAAAGCGCTCGAGCGCGAGGCCGACGACATTGTTTGCCTGGCTACACCGAAACCGTTTCTAGCGGTCGGGGCGCACTACATGGACTTTCGCCAATTGAGTGATGAAGAGGTCGTGGCAACACTTGCCGCGTTAGCTGCAAGGCAAGCCGAGCCGGAAAAGTAAGTACACCGCTTACCTCTCTACGGGCATAGTTTGCCAGCAACCGGACGGCTACTGCTGCCGCAACCAGCGTGTGCCGGCACCTGGTTTCCGCAGGTTCAGGAGATTGCCGGCGAGGATCATGGCAGCGCCTGCCGCGGTGTAGGAATCGATGATTTCGTTGTAGACGAGCCATCCGGCGATCGCCGTCAGGGGGACACGCAGAAAGTCCATGGGCACGACAATGGTGGCGTCGGCATGGGTCATCGCGCGGGCCATGCAATAATGCGAAAAAGTTCCGCAGAAAGCGACAAGCACGATCCAGCCCCACAGGTTGGAAGGTACCGGTTGCCAAACATAGATCGCCGGGATCACGCCAATTATTCCCTGTATGATCAGCATCCAGAATATGATCCTGACGACACTTTCGGTGCGGGTCAGCGCCTTGACTAGTATCACCGATATGCTGAAACCGACGGCCGATGCCAATGACAACGCCTGGCCGATTTCAATGCGGCCGGCGTCCGGCCGGACAATTACCCAGACTCCGACAAGCCCGAGCAGGATCGCAGCGACCTTCCAGCGGTTCAGTTTCTCGCCGATGGTAACGACCGCCAGCAATGCAACCCACATCGGCATTGTGAACTCGATGGAGATGACCTGCGCCAGCGGAATAAGTGTGACCGCGACAAGCCACATATACTGGGCACAGTAGTGAACGGCGTTGCGCCATACATGCTTCCACGGATGGCTGGTTACCATGGCGCGAAACCCGCCCGACGACAACACCAGTGGCATCAGGAGAAAGAATCCGATGATGGCCCTGAGCTCCATGACTTGAAACGCGCTCAGGCGGCTGACCGTTTCGCGCCCGGCAATAGCCATCGTCACCATGGCGGCAAGCCATCCCGCCATCCAAAGGGCGGCTTTGAGATGGGATTGCCGCGGCAGCGAAGTCATGGCCAATTGCATGATGGGTGGCGGGTCATCGTGCGACCTATAACAGCATCAGGGCCACGGGAACACAACGGATGTTCGGCCGTGCCCGGCCTATTTCAACGCCGGGCCACAATTGGTGATTGTTGGAGGAAATGTGGTTTGTTATTGTTGGCATGATGACCGTATCTTCGCCGATCAACGAAAGCACTTTGCGGGATGCCCTTGGCGCGGTGGCGGCAGCCAGGGACTGGGAACCGCAGACCCTCGCCCGGCTTGAGGACTTCATCCGGACGGCCGATGATTATGACTTGTTTCGTGTTAACCCGATCCAGTATGGCGCCAGCACGGAAATGGGCGAGGAGGAGGCCATCGAACTTTTCCTTCACGCGGCAAAAGCCGGCCTGTTCGAAATGGACTGGCAGCTTCTTTGCGCCTACTGCCCTCAGGTTGCGGGCAGTTTTCGCGAACTCGACCAGGTACATCCGCGCTTTCAATGCGAGTTCTGCAACGCCGTCAACGACGTGGCGCTTGACGATTACATCCAGGTGAATTTCACGGTTTCAGGCAAGGTCCGCGACAACGCTTATCGGCATCCTGACAATTTGACCATCGAGGACTACTATCTGCGCTACCATTTCGCCAAGGGTTTCAAACCGCCTCATGGAATGACACGCGAGCAGATTGTAGCAACGCTGTCGCGGGAGTTTGTCGATATCGATGCCGGTCAGCAGTGCACGTTCGACTTCGACCTTCCGGCCGGGCGTTTCGAGGTGCTTGATCTTAGTCACAACCTGCTGCTGGTTCTTTTTGTCGACGGCGAGGTGGAAGCCCCGCAGAAAACACGGATCCGGCTTGACGACGGCAGGTTCGATGTGCCGGACCGGGCGACAGGAAAGCGAGACAAGGTTCTTGGCGACGGAAATTTCTCGTTTCGGCAGGCCGCCGACGTGCGCCCTGGCAAGCACCTGATCGAAATCGAAAATCACATGGAGGAGCGCGGGCGTTTCTGGATCGTCCAGTATCCGCAGGGCTTCGAACCGCACCGTGTAGAGTACGAGCCGTTTCTTTCCGGGAAGAGGCTGCTGCTGACGCCGTTATTTGGTGAATTGTACAAGACGCAGCTCGTCAATGAAGGCGACGGACTTACCGTTTCGGACCTGACGTTCCTGTTTTCCGACCTGAAGGGTTCGACCCCGCTATATGACGCGATCGGCGACGTAAACGCCTATTTCATGGTGCGCCAGCATTTCGAAATTCTGAACGGGATCGTCCTTGCGCACAATGGCATTATTGTCAAAACCATCGGTGACGCGGTCATGGCGGCGTTTGAGCGACCCGCGGACGCCGTTGCGGCGGCGATCGATATGATCGAGGCATTGTCGAAATTCAATCAAACCGTTTCGCAACCACTGGGCTTGAAACTCGGTATCCACCGGGGCCGGGCGATCGCGGTGACCCTTAATGATCGCATCGACTATTTCGGTCAGGACGTGAACATCGCCGCACGCGTGCAGGGATTGGCTGAGGGCGGCGAAATATGCATAAGCCGCGATGTGATTGAGGCGCCTGGTGTCGGCGCAATCATAAAGGCGCATCAGGTGACGGACGACTATGTCCAGCTGAAAGGTGTTGGCCAGAAGGTGGATATCAGCCGTATCGCGGTTGATCGGGCCGATTGACCGTATGCGGCAGCCGTTGCCGAAATGGCGGAGAGAGAG
>JAHEGF010000279.1 GCA_024645155.1 Phyllobacteriaceae bacterium
TCATCGAAGTCGATCGCTGGTACCGACGGCTCCAGTTGCGGGCAATCATCGTATAGATCCCAGTATTTGCGGCGTGCCACATAAGGATCGTGCGGATGGGTAAATGAAACCGTCAGGCACCACGGCTGGCGGTTGCCGTCATCACTTGTCCTTGCCAGGTCATAAAGCTTCTGCTCTGCGTGGAATGCGACTTCATCGTCATACTCCATCTGGTTGGTTGTTTCAGCAATACCGGCACCGGTTACCGAACCCAGATTGTGATACCACCAATCGATGCGTTCGCCTGGCTTGCGATAGTCGGGCGTCCAGCCGAAATCGGCCGGATAAATGTCCGTCGTCAGCCGCTCTTCAAATCCGTGAAGCTGATCGGGTCCTACAAAATGCATCTTGCCGGACAGGCAGGTGTGATAGCCGGCTGCACGCAGATGGTGCGCATAGGTGGGAATGTCGGAGGCAAATTCGGCAGCGTTGTCATAAACCCGTGTACGGGAAGGCAACTGCCCGCTCATGAATGAGGCGCGCCCCGGCGCACACAGCGGAGAGGCGGAATAGTTGTTTTGAAAACGCGTCGAACGCGCCGCCAGCGCCTTCAGATTCGGTGCATGTAGGAAATCTGCGGGACCGTCCGAAAACAGCGTTCCGTTCAACTGGTCAACCATGATGATGAGTATGTTCGGCGTGTTGGGCATTGGCTAATTTCCCGGTGGGACCGTCAAATACCGGATTGTAACATGACTGTCGGGAAACAACCGTTTTTTTATTGAACAGTCAACCAATAAAAATACGGCGACTATAGATGAACTTATCCGGGCTGTCTGTCGCATTCGCGCTTGAAATAGCGCACCGCAGCGCGGTAACTAACCCCAGCAAAATTGGGTGAATATTGGCATGACCGGAGAAAAGCGATGACAGCATGTATTGTGGGCTGGGCTCACCTGCCCTTTGGCAAACACGCAGAAGAAACCGTGGAAAGCATGATCGTGAAGGCTGCCGCCGACGCGATGGCCCATGCCGGAATAGGTCCCGATGACGTCGACGAGATCGTGCTTGGTCATTTCAATGCCGGTTTTTCGGCCCAGGATTTTACCGCCAGTCTGGTGCTCCAGGCAGATGACCGGCTGAGGTTCAAACCGGCCACGCGGGTGGAAAACGCCTGCGCCACAGGCTCGGCCGCCGTGCGCCAGGGTATCCGCGCAATCAACGCAAAAGCGTCGCGGGTTGTCCTGGTTGTTGGCGTCGAACAGATGACCACGACCCCCGGTCACGAAATTGGAAAAAACCTGCTCAAGGCATCTTATCTGCCAGAAGACGGTGATACACCGGCGGGCTTTGCCGGAGTATTTGGCCAGATTGCGCAGGCTTATTTCCAGCGTCACGGTGACCAGTCGGACGCGCTTGCAGCTATTGCAGCCAAGAACCACAAGAATGGCGTCAACAATCCCTTCGCCCAGATGCGCAAGGACCTGGGCTATGATTTTTGCCGGACGGAGAGCGACAAGAACCCCTATGTTGCCGGTCCGTTGAAACGCAGCGATTGTTCCCTGGTATCCGATGGTGCGGCGGCACTGGTGCTGGCCAACGTTGAAACAGCACTTTCGATGAAAAGGGCCATCGCATTCCGCGCCAACGAACACGTTCAGGATTTCCTGCCAATGTCCAAGCGCGACATCCTGTTGTTCGAAGGCTGCGAACACGCCTGGAACCGAGCATTGAAAAATGCCGGCGTCACCCTTGATGACCTGTCTTTCGTGGAAACCCATGACTGCTTCACCATCGCCGAACTGATCGAATACGAAGCCATGGGTTTGGCAAAGCGCGGGGAGGGCGCAAAAATCGCAATGGAAGGTCAGACGCAGATGGGCGGCAGGCTGCCGGTCAATCCTTCGGGAGGCTTGAAAGCCAAGGGACACCCGATCGGCGCAACCGGCGTATCGATGCACGTACTGACATCAATGCAGCTCGCTGGCGAAGCCGGTGGGATACAGGTGGACGGTGCCCGGCTTGGAGGAATATTCAATATGGGTGGCGCAGCGGTGGCAAATTATGTCTCGATCCTTGAACGCATAAAATGAAAACACCCGTTGCCATTACCGGCGGCGCTTCCGGAATCGGTCTTGCGGCAGCAGAGCGGCTTCTGGAGGACGGCTGGCCGGTAGCGATCGTAGATCAGGACGAAAACGCACTTGGCGATGCAGAAGAAAGGCTTGACGGCGAGGATGCGATCTTCCTCGCTGCCGATGTTACCGATGAGGACGTTATTGCTGATGTCTTCGACACAATTGTCGACGCGATGGGCCCACTGAGCGGTCTAGTCAATTCAGCAGGCATCGCGCGCGACATTCCGGCTCTGGAAACCAGCCCGGAACTGTTTCGCCAAATTCTCGATATCAATGTCGTTGGCAGTTTCATTTGCGCAAAGGCTGCTGTCGAGCGCATGGGCGACACGCTTTCCATCGTCAATATCGGATCGATTGCCGGCCTTCTGGGATCTAAGGGCCGGGTCGCCTATGGTGCGTCAAAGGCTGCGGTCAAACTGATGACCGAAGTCATGGCCAACGAATTGGGTACAGCAGGCGTCCGGGTCAATTGTGTTGCGCCGGGGCCTGTCGAAACACCACTGATCGCCAGGCTGCATACACCGGAAGACAGAAAAATATGGCTGGATCGCGTTCCGCAGCGTCGCTATTGCGCACCATCCGAAATTGCCGCCGCAATTGCGTTTTTGATCTCGCCCGATGCAAGTTACATAACCGGCCACACCTTGGCTGTTGATGGCGGGTTTTCTGTAGCCGGTATCATGGATCGGCGTTAATCTTGGAAAATGGCCGCACATTCTGATGGCGGCAGGCTTTTAGGCAGAAGAAGTGGCACCACCATGACAAATCCGATCCTGGTCGAGATAACGCGCGGGCCAAAAGTCGAAAGCCGGCATCACGGTGCTTTTGTCGTAGCTGATGCCGACGGCAAAGTGGTCCGGGCGGCAGGGGCGGTCGACGTGCCGATATTTCCCCGTTCGGCCGTCAAGGCCATGCAGGCGCTGTTGCTGGTTGAGACCGGCGCTGCTGATAAATTCGGCCTCGGCAATGCCGAACTGGCATTTGCGCAGGCCTCTCACTCCGGTGAGCCGGGCCATGTCGATATGGCAGAGAAATTACTCGCATTGGCCGGTTTGAATGAACAGAATCTCGAATGTGGATCACATTGGCCGACCCGCCACTCTGCTACAATCGAATTGGCCAGGGCAGGCAAGGAGCCGTCCCAGCTTCACAACAACTGCTCGGGCAAACATGCCGGATTTTTATGCACCTGCGTCAAGTGCGGCATCGCACCCAAAGGATACATCAGGCACGACCACGAGTTTCAGGCGATGGTGCGGGGTGTCATGGAAAACGTTACTGGACATCCTCACACCGTAGACTGCTTTGGCAGCGACGGCTGCGGAATTCCAACCTACCCGGCTCCCCTGACTGCCCTGGCTTGCGGATTTGCGCGAATGGCAACCGGCAACGGACTTGCAAGGGAACGCGCTTCGGCGGCCACCAGAATTCTGAACGCTGGCATGGACAAACCCTGGTTTGTCGCCGGCACCAACCGGTGTTGCACAGACCTGATGGAAATCGGTGCTGGCCGCCTTTATGCAAAAGGCGGTGCCGAAGGGGTCTATTGCGGCGCGGTTCCCGAACTGGGGCTTGGTATCGCGCTGAAAATCGATGACGGGAGTGAACGTGGCGCGGAATCTGCGATGTGTGCTGTTCTCGGATCAATTTTTGCAAACGATGAGAGCCTGTCGGCAAAACTCGGATCGAAGGCCATCCGGGTCATCAGCAACCGAAAGGGTTCCGCTGTCGGCGAAACACGCCCCGCGGAAATCTTGCAACTGTCGGGTTGATCTAGCTGACGTGATTGCGTTGTACGGTAACATTTGCCGGGCTTTTCAGCTTTGAACGCGCCAGGTCTGATGTCACCGGTTTTGCCCATTCGTAACCAACAACGGATCCCTTTGGCGTGTCGGAAATCACATTGTCGGAAATGACAGCGGGACCGGCGCCTTCGGCAACACTGACCGCAATTCCCGTTCCGCAATCGCGGATCACATTGGCATTGGCGATAGTATTGCGCAGGTACTTGCCCCAACCAAGATGTATTCCGTACCGCGGTGCGCCTTCAATCACGTTTCCGGTAATTGCGGTATCTGCCTCTGCGGTGATGCCAACGCCGAATCCGGGCGCATCGGCCGGATAGGGACCAGCCGTTGTCAGGTTGCGGATAAGATTGCCGCTACATACCGCCATCCGGCCTCCCTCATTGAAATTCACCATGGAAATGCCGTTTGCGGCACCGTCGACGATGTTGCCGGAAACCACTACGCCTTCGAATTGAAACTCCGAATAGATCGCCGACGGT
>JAHEGF010000059.1 GCA_024645155.1 Phyllobacteriaceae bacterium
CAGCCATTTGCGCCAACCGGGGCACTTGAAAGCTGCGAACCGCGTATCGCTATCCGGTCATGATTGGCCGGGTTCCTCACCGGGAACGCAGATTATTTGCGCATCTGCGGCGCGCCAGCGAACATCGCGCAGATTGCGGTATTCCTCCGAATTGTACCAGGCAAGCGCGTGGTCCTTGTCGGGAAACTCGATCACCACGACACGCTCATAAGGTGCCTCGCCTTCCAGCACCGTGATATCTCCTGTCCGCACCACGTATTTGCCGCCATGGGCGTGAACGCTATCGGGCGCAGAAGCCATGTAGCCCGTCATGGATTTCTTATCGTGAATTGCCACGCGCGATATGATGTAGGCTGTCATTGTCGTCTCCCTGAATGCAGAAACTGGATGGTTCGCGCATGCGCAGATGCCGTCATGGCACGAGGATTTTTGCAAGCGCGGCAAGCAAGGCATCGGTATCTTCGCCGGCGGCAACAGAAATGCGGATTGCAGCCCTTTCGCCCGGCAGCCTGAAGGCGCCTACGAGGATTCCGGTTTCCTTGAGCAGTGGCGCAACGCCAGTGCCGGGAACCGGATCCGGAAAGGCCACGAAATTGGCGGCCGATGGCAGCGGCGAAAGTCCGAGACTGAAAAGACCGTCGTGAATTCGCTGGCGTTCCGCGGCGATCGTTGCAACTTCCGAGGTCATGTGACCACTGTTTTTCAGCGCCGCAAGACCGGCAGCCTGGGCCAACGCGTTGACGCTGAAATTCGGGCGCAAGCTGCGGCAGCGTGCGGCAAGCGCAGGCTCGCCGGCGATCGAATATCCCAGTCTGGCACCGGCGATTCCAAACGCTTTCGAGAAACTGCGCGATGCCAGCCACGGACCTTTACGTGTTTCCAGGATCGGCAATGTATCCACGCCGCCGGCTTGTTTGCCGAACTCGTAATAGGCTTCATCGAAATGCAGCAGAACATCGTCGCCTATCCCCTGAACAAGGCGGGTGATCTCATCTCCGTCAAGCAGGCCGCCGGTCGGGTTGTTTGGCGATGGTACGCAGACCAGCCGGCACTTTGGCGTGATCGCCGCAAGAATACCGCCGATATCCGGCTTGCCATCATTGTCGACCGGCACGGCATGCACCGTAATCCCGTAGAATCCGGCAGCTTTCTGGTAGGTTGGAAAACTTGGATTGGCGATTACCATCTCGTGTCCTGCAGCATCGGCAATCAGCGGCAGGAGATGCAGCAATTCATTTGAACCGCTGGTGACGACAATGCGGTCTTGCGGTGCGCCGCAATAGCCGGCCAGCGCTGCCAGCAATTCCTCGTCCTCGGCATGGGGATAGCGGTTGATGCCGGATGCCGCGCTAGTGATCGCCTCAACGATATGGCGCGGTGGCGGATAGGGGGATTCGTTGAGATGCATGCGCCTGTATGGCCGCGCGCTGGCGCTGCTTTCAGCGGTGGGACCAGTCATTGATGTCATCCGAGTTGTTGGGCGATAGGCCGAGAACATCGCCATCGGTATTGATACCGAGGCCGAGAACCGTCCTGTTGGCGTAGGCAAAATAGGCCGTGACCTGGTTGATCTCCAGGATTTGACCATCATCAAAACCGGCGGTGCGCATCATTTCTATGTCGTCGTGGCCCACCGAAAACGCCTTGCGTGTCAGTTTCAGCGCATAGCGCAGCGCCGCCTGTTCGCGTGCATCAAACGCGCGCTCGAAATATTCGGTTTCCAGCGAAATCCGCATGGCCTTGGCCCGGTCGGCATTGCCAAGCAGGCGTGCAAGCCCCGCATAGTGGTGCTCGACGCAATAGGAACACTGGTTGGCATGGCTGACCAGCACGCCGATCGCCTCCAGAAACCATTTCGGTACGGTATTGGCCGAGTGATGCAGCACATATTTGTAGAGCGCCATGTGTCCGTCCATCGTGTGCGGCCGCAGGCTGTGCGCCATCATGATGTTGTCGACATTGTTGTCCGGGCCCTTGATCCGGTCATAGAGCTGCTTCAGCCGCCCCGTTGCATCTTCGTAAGCTACTGTGGCGATCCAGGTCATCCGGTCTCTCCTTGCGGTCAGTCGAGCAAGAGGCTGTCGTCGCTCAATTCTTCGCCCTGCGTCTTCTTGAAAAGATGCAGCAGATCCTCGACGCCCATGGAAGCGCGTTCGGCACCGCTGGAGTCGAAAATGATCTTGCCGCGGTGAAACATGATCGTGCGCTCACCGGTACTCAGCGCCTGGGCCATCGAATGGGTCACCATGACAGCCGTCAGCTTCAGCCGTTCAACAATGGTCCGGGTCAGTTCGAGCACAAACTCCGCGGTCTTCGGGTCAAGTGCCGCTGTATGCTCGTCAAGCAGCAGAACGCGGGTTTCTCCGGTGGTGGCCATGAGCAGGCTGACCGCCTGGCGCTGGCCGCCCGAAAGCAATCCGACCTTGTCGCCGAGCCGGTTCTCGAGGCCAAGGCCAAGCACCTCAAGGCGCTCGGCAATACGGCTGCGCATCGATCTGTCAATCGCCAGCCGAAATCCCTTTGGCTCGGTGCGGCCATGGGCAAGGGCGAAGTTTTCCATGATCGTCAGGTCTTCACAGGTGCCCATCTTGGGATCCTGAAAGACCCGCGAAATCAGCCTGGCGCGGCGGTGCACCGGCCACGAAGTCACATCCTCGCCCTGCAGGCGAACGGAACCGCGTTCGACGGGGGCCAGACCGGCAAGCACGTTCAGCGCGGTCGATTTACCGGCGCCGTTTGAACCGATGACCGTCAGGAACTGGCCTTCGGGCACCGTCAGGTCGATCCCGCGGAGCGCACGCGTCTCAAGCGGTGTTTTCGGATTGAACGTTACGTGGACGTCGCGAAGTTCAATCATTTGTCAATTGCCGGTTTGAAAAGACGCTTGAAATTTGCGCCCGAATGCTGGGCGATCAGGGCTAGCATGACCAGAATAGCGGTTACCATCTGGACGTCCGATGCGCGCAGCCCGAGGAAATCGGCGTTGAGCGCCAGGGCCACCGCGAACCTGTAGAGAATGGCACCGAAAACACAGGCGATCGTCGCCTGCAGGATCGTGCGCGATGGCAACAAGCTGGTGCCGACTATCACCGAGGCGAGGCCGACGATGATAACGCCGATCCCCATATAGGCATCCGCCGCGCCGAAGATCTGTGCAAACAGCGCTCCCGCCAGGGCCGTCAGGCCATTGGCGAGCCCGACACCGTAGAGCTTCATGCGGCCGACATTGATCCCGTTGGCTTCCGCCATTGCCGGGTTGGCACCGGCGGCGCGCATTGCCATGCCGTAGCCGGTGTTGAGAAAAACATTGACCAGCGCAAGGACGATCACGATTGCGACGCCGAGAATGATCGGATTGATCATGTAGCCTGGCAGTCCGAATCCCTCGAAATCGGAGAACATGGTTTCAACACCAAGCAGCGGTTTGTTGGGTCCGCTCATGATGCGCAGGTTGATCGAGTAGAGGGATATCGCGACAAGGATGCCTGCGAGGATGTGCAGGATATTGAAACGTACGTTCAGCAGCGCAGTAACCCAGCCGGCCGAAAAGCCGACAACTGCTGCTGCCGCTGTTGCAAGCCAGGGGTTCCACCCGGCTGTGACAATCAGCGCGGCACACACGGCTGCGCCGAGCGGAAAGCTCCCCTCTACCGTCAGGTCGGGAAAGTCGAGTACGCGAAATGTCAGGAAGGCGCCGAGCGCAACCAGACCGAACACAAAGCCGATTTCGAGCGTGCCAAGTAGCTCATAAAGGGACATGGAACTCTGCTTTAGAAAATAGGGTCTGTTTCAGTACCAGGCGCGGGCCGGACGGTACATTTCCCACCCGGCCCGGACCTGCTCAAAAAGGTGATTTACTCGATAACCTGGGTTGCGCGCGACAGGACCGAGTCGGGGATTGTCACACCCATTTCGGCAGCCGAACCCTTGTTGACGATGGTCTTGAAATCGGTGAGCACCTTATAGGCGATGATCGCATCGATATCGCCGGGATTCTCACCATTGAGTACGCGTGCCGCCATATGACCGGTGATCTTGCCGACCTCGAAGTAATTCAGCCCGACCGATGCAATGACCCCGCGTTCGACCGCGCCGGTCTCGCCGGCAAAGATTGGCAGGTCGACATCCTGACAGACCTTGACGATGGCCTCGAGTGCCGCCACGACCGTGGTATCGTTGGGAATGTAGACCGCGTCAACCTTGCCGACCAGTTTCTTGGTGGCAATGATCACCTCGTTGGTCGTCGGCGCCGGCGATTCCACCACTTCGATGCCATGCGGCGCTGATTGTTCCTTCAGCCAGCCGAGTGTGGCCAGCGCGTTGTCGAGGCCGGGATTGTAAACGAAGCCGATCTTCTTGATGCCCGGCACGATTTCGAGCATCAGATCGACCTGCTGCTTGATCGGAGCGGCATCGGATACGCCCGTGACATTGGCACCAGGCTTTTCATACCGGGTGATCAGCTTGGCTTTGACCGGATCTGTAACGGTGGCGAAGACAATCGGGATTTCGCTCGTTGATCCGACCACCGCCTGCGACGTCGGCGTGGTGATCGGGATGATGATGTCCGGATTGTCACCAACAAACTTTTTGGCGATCTGCTGCTGTGTCGGCATGTTGCCGTTGGCGTTCTGGTAGTCGACCTCGATGTTCTTGCCTTCTTCGAAACCCTTTTCGGCAAGACCGGCAAGGATGCCGTTCTTTGTGTCGACCAAAGCAGGAACCTCGACGATGGTCGAGATCGCAACTTTCTTCATGTCTGCGGCAAGCGCGGCGCTGCTGAGGCTGACCGCGGTCAACAGGCCAAGCGCCAATCTGGATACTCTTTTCATGCTACTTCCTCCCAAAAAAGCTCATTCGAAAATCATACCGGTATCGGGGGCCAACTGCCAATTCATTTGTTTGATTCTGGCAAACAGGCTTGACGAATGCATCTCCGATATGGATTCAATGTCCTATATTGTAGGACTATATGGTATAATATGAGAACATGAGCAGAGCACTTGTCAATAGCGGAAGCGAACAGGCGGCGCGCGGTGTTGGCCTTCTTCACAAGGCATTCCAGATTCTCGACCTGTTTTCCGACGATCAGCCGACCTGGACCCAACGTGAAATATGCGATGCGACCGATCTTCCACGATCAACGGTCAGCCGCCTCGTCCGCTATCTTTGCCAGCGCGGCTATCTCAGTTTCCAGACGCGAAGCCGGCGCTACACTTTGGGAATTGCCGCCATCGAACTGGGGCGCCGGGCGCAACTGCACTTCGACCTCACTTCGATCGCCATCGATGTGCTGGAGGACATTGGCAGGCAGACCCGCGAGACGGTGATGCTCATAGGGTTCAAACCGGCGAGCCTCGAAGTGGTCTGTCTTCACCAGATCCCGAGCCGCCATGGCGGATTGCGTGTCTTTGAAAATGTCGGCGCAACATTCCCGATCTATGCCGGAGCGTCCGCCAAGCCGGTGCTGGCTCATCTGCCAGGGCACATGGCGGAATCCGTACTCGACGGCCCGATGCCGCCAGTCAACCCGGCAAGGATTCCCGATGCTTCAGCCCTGCGCAAGGAACTCGAGGCAGTCCGCAAACGCGGCTATGCGGTCTCCCGGGAGGAGACCTATCCGGGTGTCGCCGGTGTTGGCGCCGCCCTTCTCAATCCCGGCGGATTTCCCCTTGGCAGTGTCGCCATTGCCGCGCCGCTGCAACGAATGACCGATGAGACCATTTCCGAATATGGTCGCCTGCTTGTCGGCACGGTTGGTCTTTTGAACGCCAGGCTTGCCGGTATCCACGATGACGAACAGGCTGACACCGCCGCTGGCAATGGCAAGGCCACATGACCGTTGGCGCGGCAAGATGCTGGGTTTCGCCAGTACCAGGAGCAGACCATCTGGTCCTCCAGCTATTTGAGCCGCCCGCTCCGGGACCCGGCGAGTTGCTGGTTGACGTCCGGGCCGCTGCACTCAATTTCTCCGACACGCTGATGATCGACGACAAGTACCAGGTCAGGCCGCCGCGGCCGTTTACGCCGGGCCAGGAAATCGCCGGCTTCGTGACCGCTGCCGGAAGCGCCGCGCGCCATCAGCCGGGCGACCGGGTTGCCGGCAAGGTCATTTGGGGCGGATTTGCGACCCAAGCGGTCATGCGCGACGACATGGCGATCGCAGTGCCACAAGACCTGTCATTTGAAGAAAGCGCAGCTCTTCCCGTTGTCTATACCACGGCCTATGTCGCCTTGACCGAGGACACCGAAGTGGGGCGGGATGATACGGTTCTCGTTCATGCGGCAGCCGGTGGCATCGGCCTGGCCGCGGTGCAGGTAGCGGTTGCGCGCGGCGCGATTGTCATTGCAACGGCAGGCAGTGCCCGCAAGCGTGCGATTGCCGAGGGCCATGGCGCAGCGCACAGCCTGGATTACAAAAGTCCGTCCTGGGTCAAGGACTGCCTGGCGCTGACAGGCGGACGCGGCGTTGACATCGTGGTCGATCCGGTCGGTGGGGAAATCACCACGGCATCGCTCAACGTTATGGCCACAGGTGCACGCCTGCTGATCGTCGGCTTCGCCTCCGGGGCCGTTGCCGCGATCCCGGCGCACAAACTCCTGCTCAAGCGATTGTCTGCCATCGGCGTTTACTGGAACCATGACACCGATGGCGCCATGCTCGAGCGGGTCACACAGCGCATGATTGCCGATGCACAAGCGGGCCTGATCCGGCCGGTCGTCGACATTCGCGACGGGCTGGAGGCTCTTCCACGCGCCCTTGCCGACCTGGCATCAAGGTCGACATCCGGCAAGGTCGTGCTGCGCCTGCATGACGGGGAGATTCCAAATGGCTGATCCTTCCCGGAACCTGCTTGACGGCGTTCGCATTCTCGACCTGACCAGGGTCATGTCCGGACCGTTCTGTACGGCCATGCTTGCCGACCTCGGTGCCGAGGTCATCAAGATCGAAATGCCCGGATTCGGAGAGGAAGGGCGCCATTTCGCCCCCTACAAGGACGGGCACAGCACCTATTTCATGCTGCTCAATCGCGGCAAGAAAAGCGTCGCGATCGACCTGAAATCCGATGAAGGCGTTGCGCTTGTCCGCGATCTGGCACGGACCAGCGATGTCGTCGTCGAGAATTTTCGCCCCGGCGTCGCCGCCCGCCTGGGTCTTGATCATGAAACATTGCGCGCCGCCGATCCGGCCCTCGTCTATGCCAGCATTTCCGGTTTCGGACAGGAGGGCCCCTATGCCAAATGGCCGGCCTTCGATCTGGTCATCCAGGCGATGAGCGGCCTGATGAGCATAACCGGCGAACGCGATGGCCGGCCCACCGCTGTTGGTGAAAGTCTTGCAGACGTGGCAACCGGAATGTTTGCATCCTGGGGAATTCTTGCAGCCTTACTGGATCGGGAAAAAACCGGCGAGGGCCGGTATCTCGAAGTCGCCATGCTCGACTCGGTCTATTCAACCCTGCTGACGGGTTTGAGCCGCGAACTGTTTACCAGCGGGCATGCGGTCCGGGCCGGCAACCGGCATCCGGAAACCTATCCGGTCGACAGTTTCAGCGCCAAGGACGGTGACTTCGTCCTTGTCGGTTTTGCCGACGCCGTTTTCCGCAACATTGCAAAGACCATTGGCATGCCGGAACTAGCTGATGACCCGCGCTTCACGGACAACGCCGCGCGCAATGTCCATGAGGCCGAATTGCGCGCCATCGTTGCCAAATGGGCGGCCGGCCGGACCTGCGGCGAGGCGGTCGCGGCCCTGCAGGAGGCCGGCGTGCCATGCGGTCCGGTCTGGTCACTCGACGATGTGACCCGCAGCAGCCATGCCGCCGCCCGTGGACTGGTGGTGACCGGGAAAAACCAGGCACTTGGCGATATACCGCTGGTGCCCCAGCCGGTGCATTTTGCAGGGGCACCAAGGCCGCAAAACCAGAACGCTCCGATGTTGGGCGAAGATACCGACACGGTTCTCGGCACCGATCTTGGCCTGACGCCCGATCGCATTGCCGAATTGCGCGACAAGGGGGTGATCGCATGACCAGGATCGACAATATGCGTGTGATCAGGAGCCCGACCGGCAACACGCTCAATACCAGATCGTGGGCGACGGAAGCACCGATGCGCCTGTTGATGAACAATCTCGATCCCGATGTCGCCGAACGCCCCGGTGAACTTGTCGTCTACGGCGGCATAGGCCGCGCTGCCCGTAACTGGGAAAGCTTCGACCGCATCGTCGAAGTGCTCAAGACACTTGAAGAAGATCAGACGCTGCTGGTGCAGTCAGGCAAACCGGTCGGCGTGTTTCCGACCCACAAGGGCGCACCACGGGTCATCATTGCCAACGGCAATCTGGTGCCGAAATGGGCGAACTGGGAACATTTCAACGATCTCGACCGCAAGGGCCTGATGATGTACGGCCAGATGACCGCTGGCTCGTGGATCTACATCGGCTCGCAGGGCATCGTGCAGGGAACTTATGAAACTTTCTCGGAAATCGGCCGCCAGAATTTTACCGGATCTCTGAAGGGCCGCTGGATCCTGACCGCCGGTCTTGGCGGCATGGGTGGCGCACAACCACTGGCGGCAACGATGGCTGGCGCTTCGCTTCTGGCCGTCGAGTGCCAGCCGTCGCGCATCGAGTTTCGGCAGCGCACCGGCTACCTGGACAAACAGGCGGCAACGCTTGACGAAGCGCTGGCAATGATTGACGAAGCCAACGGCAGCGGCAATCCGGTATCGGTCGGACTGGTCGGCAATGCCGCCGAGATATTCCCGGAGATCGCCAGCCGCGGCATCGTCCCCGATATCGTGACCGACCAGACTTCGGCCCATGATCCGGTCAACGGCTATCTGCCCCGCGGCTGGTCTGTCAGCGAATGGCTTGAGCGGATAGAAGTGGATCCGCAGGCCGTATCGGAAGCGGCAAAGGAGAGCATGGCCGAAGAGGTGCGCGCCATCCTGAAATTCAGGGCCAGCGGCGCCGTCGCCCTCGATTACGGCAACAACATCCGCGCCATGGCGCAGGAGAAAGGTGTCAGTGATGCCTTTTCCTATCCGGGCTTTGTCGAGGCCTATGTGCGGCCGCTGTTTTGCACCGGCAAGGGTCCGTTTCGCTGGGTGGCGCTGTCGGGTGATCCCGAGGACATCTACAAGACCGATGCAAAGATGCTCGAACTCATTCCCGATGATCCCCATCTGCGCAACTGGATCGAGAAGGCGCAAAAACACGTCAGGTTCCAGGGACTGCCCGCCCGCATCTGCTGGATCGGCCTGGGCCAGCGTCATCGTGTCGGCCTTGCCTTCAACGAAATGGTCGCCTCAGGCGAGTTGTCGGCGCCGGTTGTCATCGGCCGCGATCACATGGATTCGGGATCTGTCGCCAGTCCGAACCGCGAGACCGAAGGAATGACCGATGGTTCCGATGCCGTTTCCGACTGGCCGATCCTCAATGCGCTGCTCAATTCCGCCTGCGGTGCGACCTGGGTATCGTTTCACCACGGCGGCGGTGTCGGCATGGGATACTCCCAGCATGCCGGCATCGCACTCGTCGCCGACGGCAGCGCAGATGCCGCTGAAAAGATCGCGCGCGTATTGTGGAACGATCCGGCCACCGGTGTCATGCGCCATGCCGATGCCGGTTATCAGCTTGCCATCGATTGTGCCCGCACGAACGGCCTTGATCTGCCGATGCTGGACCAAGGCGTAATACCCTAGGAGCCAGGGCCGGTAGTGTCGGCCAGGCGCCGCTTGCTCAGTGGCGGGTACCGATGGTTACCAGGTATTCGCGTTTGACGCACAAGCCGGCTTCGCAACGGTAGTGTTCGTGGTAGGCATCCACCTGTTCACGAAGTTTCCGGCGCCCGGGTTCGTCGAGGCTGTCATGCAGTGTTTTGAGCGGACCGAAGCCCTCCAGATACCACTGCCAGATAGCTTCGGCGCTGTCATGGTAGGCGTGGTTCCATCCGGTTTCGAAAACAAGATCAAAATCGTTACCAAGCAGATCCCGCACATGACCCGGGTCACCCCAGGCCAGTGGTGAAACCGGCGCTGGCGCTTCGTTGGAAAATCCGGCGATCAGTCCGAAAAATTCTGCGACAGCCCCCTCGGGCGCCCAGGTGGCAATGGAAATTTTGCCGCCCGGTTTGCAAACCCGTATGATTTCCCCGGCAGCCTTTTCGTGATCTGCTGCAAACATGACGCCGAATGTCGATATCACCCGGTCAAATTCGCCATCGTCAAAAGGCAGCCGTTCGGCACTGGCTTGCAGGTACTTTATCGGCGGGGAGAACCCGGTTGACAGGTCTTGGGCTGCCTGCAGCAGCTCCAACGAAATATCAATTCCGGTAACATGTGCACCCTGCCGTGCGGCATTGCGTGCGCTCCAGCCGGTTCCGGTGGCAATATCGAGCACCTTGCTGCCCGCGGGCGGCGACAGTCTTTGGGCCGCGTGCGCCAGCGCATCGGAAATGGCAAAGCTGACATTATCATAGGCCCGGCCGCCGGAGCCCCAGATTCGCGCCACCTGGCTATCGGCCTGGTTAATCGTCCGGTCATCCATTGTGCAATCCTCCTTCGTTGGACAATGGATGCAGGCAAACACGATGCCGATCTGGGGACTACTCCATTTTTTGTAGTATGCCTTGCCTGTCCAAAATTGCTAGGAAAGACGCCAAGGGAGGTTCCCGATGCGCAGCTACAACCAGTTTTGCCCGATCGCCAAGGCAGCCGAATTGTTTTGCGAGCGATGGACGGCGCTGATCATCCGCGATCTGGCCGGTGGTGCGACACGGTTCTCCGAACTGCAGCGCGGCGTACCGCTGGCGTCTCCCACGCTTCTGTCGCAGCGCTTGAAACAGCTCGAAGCCGAGAACGTGGTCGAACGCAGGAAAACAGAGGGCGTCAGCGGATGGACCTACCACCTGACCAGGGCGGGCGAGGAATTCGTGCCTGTCGTGATGGCGCTTGGTGAGTGGGGTCAGCGCTGGTCGCGGCGCGATCTTGTCGACAATGAAGTCGATCTCGGATTGTTGCTTTGGGCGTTGGAAAAGGATGCCCGCGCCGAGATATTCGGCGCGCGCAGAACCATAATCGAGATGGAACTGCCGGATCAGCCGGAGCACAAGCGGCGTTGGTGGTTCCTGAATGAAAACGGCCATTGCGAGCTCTGTCTGAAGCCGCCTGATCGCGATGTGCAGATATTCGTTTCGGTGACACTGCCTGATATCATCCGGGTCTGGCGCGGCGACATTTCGCTGGCCGAGGCAATAGATAGCGGAAAGCTGGATATCCACGCCGGCAAATCCCTGCGCAAGGCATTTTGCAACTGGCTGGCCATTGCCCCCATTGCCCATATCGGGTCACAGCGCGAAACGCCGAAACCGGAAGCGTAAATGTCGCCCGGATCCCGATTCAGGTGCTGCCGGTATTGCACTTTGTGATGCGCTGGAAAAGACGTCAGTGACAGATGACAGGTCAGTCCACTCGATCGATTGTGCCCGCAATAACGGTCTTGATCTGCCGATGCCGGACCGGAGCGTAAAACCATGAGGAACCGGTGCCGGCAACGAAGGTCATGCGGAGTTCCGCATATCAGGCGTTGATTTTCTGTATCCGTTGCTCGCCCGAAAGCGCCGGTTCAATCGCATTTCACGCGGCCGGCAGCGATGTCCGGCGAATGATATTTCTTGCCCATAAGATCGCCCTTGTGATGAAGTGTGCACGCCTGTTTCCAGGCGTCCTTTTCCGAACCCCACGGCGATATCGGGTTCCATCCGGGCTCCTTGTAGCCCATGGGCGCGACACCGATTGTCGCCGGGTCTGAATTGTAATTCGCCCACACTGCATACATGTTCACCATCGGGATTCTCCGTTGCCGTTCAGCACTGAAATCCGCCGCCGGCCGGCGTGCACCGGGCATCGATCCAGCTCCAGCAATTCTGCCAGGTGGTCGGGCCATGGCGGTGATGGTAGCCCTGCGCGTTCTTGGCGACGAGACACTGGTTGTTCGACGGATTCCAGTAGACACTCCATGGCCCGCCCGGTGCCTTGGGCGCATCCTTCGGGGTATCGTCTTCCAAGGCCGGCTCTTCTTGCCGGCTGTAGTAATGCTCTTGCTTGTCTGTCACTTCATCCTCCAGGTTTTCACTATCCATTCTAAGGCATGGAATTTGCCAGTAAAGCCTGTTTGAAAATACAGGTCAGCATACTTGTTGAAAATTGAAAATTGACATGCAGGAATTGTCCTGTTGAATTGCCGCGGTATTTGCAGATGATCTTTTGGTGTTTAACATTGGAAATACGCAAAAGTAGGAAAATGCTACGGAGTTGATACCATGAGCTCGAAAACCGAAGCCGCAGGTGATGCCAAACAGAAGAAGTATTATTATGCGGTATGTACACACCACACCCATGATCACACACCGCCAAAGAAAACCCCCTGGGTAAGCAACTACTATGAGACGATGACGCCGGCCAAAAACGCCCAGAGGATGCACAACAAGATGAACCCGGGTCACGCTGCCGCGGTGGCGACGATGCACAAGTAGGATCGCGGAACCTGTCCCGGCCAATGTCAGGAATCCGGCGTCATCAATAAGCCATATTCGCGGCGCCATTCGCTGCTTGTGACGGCGTACGACGCGCCACAGTGTGGCGTGCGGGAATGTCGCGTTTCCTTGAGGGAACGCTCGACCATGGCAGCTCAAGCCGGTATGGAACCGGTCGCGCACGGCCCGTCTTTGTTGAAAACTCCTAACATGGGACATCGCGCAATGCGTAATCACATCCTTACCCTTGCGGCCGCCGCCGCAATCGCTGCACTTTCCGCTTCCTCTGTATTTGCCGACACGGTCACCGCCAAGATCAAGGCCTGGCAGCCGGACACGATGGAACTCGTCCTGGAATCAGGCGAAGTATTCCCCATTGATACAGCCAAGATTCAGATGCCTGATAACCTTCAGCCGGGCGACACGGTCGTGATCGAGTACACGTCAAACGACAACGGCGTAAACGACGTGTTTTCTGTGGTAAAACAGGGCGGTTGATAAGGCCTTAGTAGTACCGGACTTTGGAAGCGGCCTGCGGGCCGCTTCCGCGTTTTTGACCGGCCGGATTGCATGGACCGGTTACGCGCAGTCAACAAGCGCGAGGGCTGGCGACCGCTAAGACGGCTTCCGGAAATGAACCGCTGCTGGCTGGCACAATGCCGGGTTCTCCACCCCTCAATGCCCGTTTTCATCGGCGGGCGACCACTCGTCCTGGGCGTTTTGCACAAAGCCGTAGCGCTGCCAGCGCTGCGCGCCGCGCGGTGCCTCCAGCATGAATGATATTTCCAGATGCCGGCCATCGCTGCGTGCGGTAATCGAACCATAGACACCGACATTGCGTTTGCGGATGAAGTCGATCAGCGCTTTGCGTTGCTTGCTTGCTTCCTTGCGCTCCGCATCCGGCGTGGCAGGATCGTCAATCAGATCGTTGAGCCTGGCAAGCTTGGCGAAATCGTCGGCCCGGCCCTTTTCACGCGTCGAGCGCAGGATCTCGGTACACAGGATCAGCGGTGCGTCACCGCGGCCCATCTTGCCCAGCCGGCCAAGCAGGTCCGGCCGCGGATGGGCATGGCTTTCCTCGTCGCCCGAAGACACGACAAAGGCGAACGGGTGCACGGCGCGCAGGAATGCGTCGGTGACATCGTTGGAACCGTGATGGCAGCTTTTCATCATGTCGGCAGACAGCCGTGGATGCGCGCCGGCGACCGCATCGTCAAGCGGCGCATCATCGGCAATGCCCGAATAATGGCGCAGCAGGTGATCCTCGGCGGGGGCATTCAGGTCACCGCCAAACAGCATTTTGAACGAACCCATGGTCAACCGCAGGATCACCGAATGCCCGTTCTTGGTCTTGCCCTCGTTCTTTGCATTCGAGCCGATGAAGTCGCCAAACCAGCGCAACCGCGCCTTGCCCTGCGGGTCGGGTTCAGTGACCGGGCCGATGATCTCGATCGCCACCTGCCGCCCCGAAGACGGCGCATAGCCCGGCATCCACGACCGCCCGGCCTCGGCATCGCCCGATTGCGACGACAGCATTTCGATCGCGCCGGCCCGTCCGCTGGTCATCGCCGTGTGCATCAGCTTGGGATACCACTTGCCGCCACGCACCGCCGGATCGCCGTAAAGCACACGGATTTCCGCGTCGCTTTCGATGATCGAGGTCAGGAATTTGCCGCTGGCATCCGTCGGCCCGAGCAGGTCGTTGCCCGTCCGTTCCATGATGCCGTTGTGGTAGACGCGGTCGAACGCAACATTCTTGTGTGAAAAAATCTTCTGGAAGCCGCGATAGTGATCGGAGTCGGGGTGCGTGACCACGGCGGCATGAAACCGGAACTGGCTTTTCAGTTTGCCGAAACGCCATTTGATGAAGCGCAGCATGTTGTCGGAAATGCCGGCATCGATAATGAGGATGCGCTCGCGCTCGTGATCGGCCGCGGCGCCATCGGTGCGCGCTTCCGGCGACACCACGATGCACCCGTCGCCCTGGCCGACGTCGAGGAAGATGACCTCGAGCGGCCGTTCGCTGGCGATGTCGTCCGTGGCGATGAAATAGCGCTTTGTGCCCCATTTGATCTTCGCCCAGTCGCCGTCGATCTCCTCGATGTTGAGAAAATCGCCCCAGCGCGCATCGCGCACCCGCGCCGATTTTGCCTTGCTCTTTTTCGAATGGAGCCAGACCGGTGAATGGTCGGCGCGGCGTTTGACGAATCCTGTCGGCATGGTTGCCTCCCGAGCGTCGGTGTATCTCGCGGCCCAGACTAGCGCACACCATCGCCAGGTCTGTGAGCGGCTTCACACTCGATGAGGGCAGCAGTCCCTTCCGGCGGCGGGATAAAATTCCTTGGCGCAAGCGTTTCGTGATGTATGAATGCAACCGCAGACTGTGAGGGAAGAAGCGTTGTCATCGGCTGTCAGAACAGAAGCTTTGGAGAAACTGGTCGAGGATGTAAAAGCCTCGGGCGGAGCGGA